>JAVVEX010000100.1:0-6828 GCA_032251195.1 Nitrosomonas sp. | reverse complement strand
GAGTTGCCGCTACGCCTTCTTACTGCTTGCCTAACGCACACTCAGATCAAACTGAAAATAGTATAGAGGCATATTTATAAATCGCAGAGGTTGTTGCCGTTGGGCATTCTCATCGCAGGTAAACAGGCGCGCCAACCGCTTCCCATCGAAACTTTGAAGGGTCCAGGCATCCCAGTAGGATGAGAGACAGACCCGTTGCAGATAAGCTCGCGCCCAACTGTCGCAGCCGATGAGTCCGAACCCCAGGCGTCCGTCCACCGCCATTTCCATGAACCGCCGCACCAGACCCAATCCGTTGGTATGGCGCAGATAGCAATGCTCCAGATGCGGTAGCACCCATCGTTGTCCCTTTTCCGGCCAGGTTTCCAACCAATGCTCATCATGGTCGAGAATTTGCTTGAGGGATGGCGCTTCGACGCGGCAGGCGTCATGCCGGTTCGCCCAGTGATCCAGCAACTCTCCATGACCGGCATGCGGTTGGCCTATGACGAACTTCACCGGAGATTTCGGCGAAGACTCCTGCAACCAGTCAGCCAGAGCCAGGTCCAGCGCATCGGTCACAGCGTTCCAGTCGATGGGTGGTACCACATACGCCAGACGCGCTTCCGGCAAAGTCTTCAATTCTTCTTCTGTTTTGAAGGGGGGGGCGCCGTTGGCGTCGCTGTGCCGAAAAATCTGTTTAAAGGCTGTCCATTTTTTAAACGTCGCACGGGACACGACCGTGGTGGGCAAAGCGTAATCCCCCGCCCGGATAAATTGCCAGAGTGGGGCTTTTCCCGTTTTGCCGTCCTTTGCATCCATCGCCGTAGATACCACCTGTAAAAAATTCCTATTGGGGATTCATCATATCCCAGGCCTTTCCGATTTAAAATCATTTCGAGTTAGACCAGCCAAACCCTGTTGCCAGAATGCCATCCCTGCTGGAATCACAAGAACGGCAGGTCTGGGCAGAATGATCATTACGATCTTTATATTGTTTCCCCGTTTCCATTTATTCCTCCAGTTAAGGTTATTTTCTCTTAACTGGAATGTCCGCCGGGTCTATTATTATCTGGGTCTGCAGCTTTTGGGAGGGGCTTCTGTCCCCAATATGTATTTGTGCACCAGTTCGCGCGCACCGTGAATCCGCCTGATCTGCAGGACGCGGAGGTGCAGACGGTGCAGCAGCAGGCCGGAGTGCCGTTCGCCTTGTGGCAGCAAGGGGTATGCGATTTCTTTAAAAATAAGGATGACTGGAAAAATGGGAATACTTCGGCTGTAGTTTCTTTACATTAACACGATGGATCGGTATAATCGCCGTTCTGTTTGGCCGGGGGTATAGCTCAGCTGGGAGAGCGCTTGCATGGCATGCAAGAGGTCAGCGGTTCGATCCCGCTTATCTCCACCAGCAACGGATATATCCACTTTCTACTGGTCCCCATCGTCTAGAGGCCTAGGACATCGCCCTTTCACGGCGGTAACACGAGTTCGAATCTCGTTGGGGACGCCACATCGCGCTTTACGCGTTTATCACTGCATAATTAAAGCGTGTCTGGATAAGGCAATCAGCGCTGATCGCCTTTCCACGTTAATCGTTGCTGCTACGAACCATCCAGAACGATCCCATTTTCCACTTTTTTTACGCCTTCCACCAGCCACGCCTGCATGACTGCATTATCCACTTGTGCTTGATTTTTGGCTGTTCCACTTAAAAAAACCTCGCTATTCTCAACCCGGACTGTCAGGCCAAGAGTTGCCAGTTCAGGCGTTGCTGCAAGTTTTGCCCTAATTGCGGCAGAAAGAGAGTTATCATCAAAATAGCCACCACCTGTACCACCCATGGGAGTGTTGTTGCCACTGCCGGAATCCCCGCAACCAGAAATGGTCATGGCAACTGCGCAAACTGCAGCAATACATAAAGCCTTTGTTTTTCTAAGCGGATACATTATTTTCCTCCCTGTTATAAAAATAAATTCAATAGTGTTGCGTAAAAAATACGGACATAATACTAACTGTCGTTACGCATTACCATCTTTGAATGATATTTCACCTGCATCACCATCGCAAGTGTTTGACAAACCTTTCAAGCTACCCGATAAATAATCAATAACCTGCTCAGATAGGCCGGGAGCGAGGCAATCAAACGATTGTAAATCATGCATGGATCGCAACCACGTTAATTGCCGTTTGGCCAGTTGTCTGGTTGCAATCACGCCTGTTTCCCGCATTTTGGCCAAATTGATTTGATTATCCAGATAGTGCCATGCCTGCCGATAGCCCACACATCTCATTGCAGGCATCTCTGCTGTTACCGGAAACCGCTTGCGAATAGCAGACAGCTCTTCAACCAACCCCGTCGTCAGCATTTTTTCAAAGCGCTGTTCAATGCGATAATGCAAAGCTGCGCGGTCACTCGGCAATAAGGCAATGTTGATAATTCGATAGGGAAAACCGTTGCGCAACCCTTCTTCCCGGGCTTGCGCCAGCAATACCGACATCGGTTTTCCCGTTAAATAGCAAACTTCCAATGCACGCTGGATTCGCTGGCTATCACCAGGTTGAATACGCGCAGCAGTCACGGGATCAAGCTGCTGTAGCCGGGAATGCATCGCTTGCCATCCTTCGGTGCGCGCAGTTTGTTTCAATTCAGCTCGCAGGGATTCATCTGCGGAAGGAAGTTCAGCCAGGCCACCACGTAACGTATTGAAATACATCATGGTGCCGCCAACCAGTAACGGAATCCTGCCGCGTGAAACAATCGCCCGCATCGCTATCAGCGTGTCGTTTCTAAACCTTGCCGCCGAATAACGCTCAGTGGGATCAAGCAGGTCAATCAGATGATGTGGCACTGCCTTCTGTGCTGCATGGTCAGGTTTGGCGCTCCCGATATCCATGTAGCGATAGATTTGCGCCGAATCGACACTGATAATTTCGACCGGGAAATATTGGGTAATTCTCATTGCCAGCGCGGATTTTCCACTGGCAGTGGGACCCATTAAAAAAACTGCTGCTGGTTTCAGACTATGAGGAAGGTTCACGAATCACCATTATCAGTTAGAATGAAAAATTCACGGTGTTCCAGGATAGCTTCCTGGTACCGCATTATTATTGTCCGTCAAGGAGAAAACTTGAAAATATTTGCCATTTTACTCATGTTGCTGATCCTATATAGTCTGGGCTCAGCACTTTATTATATGATCAAGGATGGTGGAAACAGTACACGGATGGTCAGATCATTGACCATCCGTATCGGGCTGTCACTTTTTCTGTTTGCCGTCATGATGGCATGGGTCTATATCGATTACATTCATGAAAGTTGACCGGTGACGGCATTCATCGGCCACGCCCTGTTGCGTAGTTAGCAGGCGGTTTTAAGCGCCTTCTACCCGTATTGCGCAGCTCTGGCTGTACGTGCAGTTTCAAAAAATCAATACTTTACTTGTCAATGCCACACAGCACTATTCTGATCACCACCATCGCCATCAGTCTGGGATTGGCGTTATTGCTTGGCATGATTGCTCATCGCATGAAGCTTCCCGTACTGGTTGGTTATCTGGCTGCGGGCATTGTTATTGGTCCGGCTACGCCAGGTTTTGCTGTGGATCTCGAATTATCAGGTCAATTGGCCGAAATTGGCGTCATCCTGCTGATGTTTGGGGTGGGTCTGCATTTTTCACTCAGCGATCTGCTTGCAGTTAGAAAAATTGCTATTCCGGGTGCCATTCTGCAAATACTGGTTGCCACCGCCCTGGGCACGCTTGTCGCGCTTTCATGGGATTGGAGTCTGGGTGGCGGTATTGTGTTTGGACTCGCGCTATCGGTCGCCAGCACCGTTGTGCTGTTACGCGCGCTCGAACACCGTGGTCTGCTCAAATCGATCAACGGAAAAATAGCGATGGGCTGGCTCATTGTCGAAGATCTGGTCGTGGTATTGGCGTTAGTACTGTTACCAGCCTTGTCTTCCTGGTTTACGGCAGAGACAGATTCAGCATCGGCAACCGGCAGCAGCAGTCTGGATCTGTTGATTACCCTTGCCATCATTTTAGGTAAAGTATCGATCTTTATCGGTTTTATGCTGGTGATTGGCAAACGTATCTTTCCAGGAATACTCTGGTATGTTGCCAGCACAAAATCGCAGGAACTGTTTATTCTATGCGTGGTTTCAGCGGCGGTCGGTATTGCCTATGGCGCAGCCGCCTTATTTGATGTATCACTCGCTCTGGGCGCATTCTTTTCGGGCATGGTCATGCGCGAATCTCCGTTGAGCCATCGAGCCGCGCAGGAATCCCTACCTTTGCGGGACGCCTTCTCTGTATTGTTTTTCGTATCAATCGGGATGTTGTTCAATCCTGATATTCTGCTGGAAGAACCGCTGAAACTTGTAATTGTGGTCATGATTATCATTTTTGGAAAATCCGCAATTGCACTGCTGCTCATTCTGGCATTGCGTTATCCGCTTAACACTGCCTTGACCGTCTCGGTCAGTCTGGCGCAAATTGGCGAACTCTCTTTTATTCTCGCTTCACTGGGTTTCTCGTTGGGACTGCTGCCAAATGATGGCTACAGCCTGATTCTAGCTGGGGCATTGATTACCATAACCCTTAATCCACTGGTATTCCGGACGGCAGAACCCATTCAGAACTGGATCCGCGCCCGTTCCAGATTAGCGCGTTTCGTGGAACGGCCAAATGATCCATTGGCGGAGCTGCCGGTTGCTGTCAGCGCAAAAGCAGTCACCGGCCATGTCATTATTGTCGGCTACGGCTCAACAGGTGCGCGAATAGGTGCCATGCTTGCGGCGAAGGCCACTCCTCTCGTCGTCGTTGATCCTAACCGGGAACTGATCGAGCAATTGCGGGGGGAGGGTGTCCATGCGGTAGCAGGTGACGCAAGTGATCCGGCCGTGTTGATCCAGGCGCATATAGCGCGATCAGCGGTACTGGTGATTACGGTAGCAGATCCTATCGCGGTCAGACAAATGGTTGAGGTATCCCGCATCCTGAATCCCCATAACAAAATTCTGATCAGCACCTTCAGTCCGGAAGAAGCAGCCATACTGCAACGTGAACAAACCGGAGAGGTCTTTCTGGGAGAGAAGGTGCTGGCAGAAAATATTGTTGCGCAGGTAATGCTCAATCTACAATCTACCCCAGCACCAAAACACGAATAAGGTGTGATGATCTGTCAGACCGTCACAACTGATGCTCGACAGGCGGCTCGTCAAACCAGCGATACAGCGCGGGCAGAACAACCAGCGTCAACAAGGTTGAGGTAATCAATCCACCGATCACCACAATGGCAAGTGGCCGTTGCACTTCCGAACCCGGGCCAGTTGCAAAAAGAAATGGCACCAATCCCAGCATCGCCACGGTTGCAGTCATCAATACAGGGCGGAAGCGCTGTTCACAACCCTTGAGGACGGCATCCTTTACGCTTACGCCTTCTTCACGCAGTTTGCGAATATAGGAGATCAACACCACCCCATTCAGGACGGCAATTCCCCATAATGCAATAAATCCTACTGAAGCCGGTACCGACAGGTATTCTCCGGTAAGAAACAGCGCAATTACGCCACCTATTGAGGCAAATGGTAAAACCAGAATAATCAGTGCTGCCAGTTTTATTGAATTGAACAGCAGGAATAATAGAAAAAATATGGCTGTAATCGTAATCGGCACAATTATGGACAGTGTTTCCATGGCACTCTCCATATTTTCAAACTGTCCTCCCCATTCAAAGAAATACCCGGTAGGCAATTCAACTTCCTGCGCGATACGCTCCTGAATTTCAGCGACAAAACCACCCAGATCGCGCCCTTCGACATTTGCGCCCACGACGACGCGGCGCTTGGCGCTTTCACGCGAAACCTGCGCTGGTCCATCGACAATCTTGATTTCTGCTATCGAGTGCAGCGGAACCCTGGCACCATCATGTGCAGACAAAGACAGGTTACGAATCTTCTCGACACTATCGCGAAAATTTTCTGGAAAGCGCATTACAATATCAAAACGACGCTCACCTTCATACAGACTGGTTACACTACGGCCACCTATGGCGGTTTCGATCAATTGGTTAACATCGGCGACATTGATACCATTGCGTGCAATCGCATTACGATCAATATCAATGATCAAGGATTGTTGGCCGGAAAGACGCTCGATCCGGATATCGCGCGCACCGGGAACATTGCGCAGGATACGTGCGATTTGTTCCGACAACATGCGTAATTTATCCAGATCGTCTCCAAAGATCTTGACCGCAATTTGTGAACGCACGCCGGTAACCATTTCATCGACCCGTTCTGCGATTGGTTGCGACAACACGATATTGACGCCAGGAAGCACTTCGAGAATTTTCCGTATTTCCTCATCAATTTCATCCTGGGTCCTGCCGGAATCCGGATCGAGGATAACGATTGGATCCGACTCATTCTGCCCTGCGGGATCAGCGGGTGATTCACCTCGCCCCAGTTTGGATACCACGCTTTTTACACCGGGCACCTGCGATACCATTTTCATCGCCTCCATTTCCATCGTAACTGCTTCGGCCAATGAAATCGATGCCACACGATTAATCTGCGGAGTGAGTGCGCCTTCCTGCAAAATTGGAATAAATGATTTTCCAAGAAACGGAAAAAGTGAAAAAGAAATCAGCAATAGTCCCAGCGAAGCCAGAATGGTATTTCTTCGGTTTGCCAACGCTTTGTTAAGCAAGTTTTTATAAACGGACTTCAGGCTGGCGATGATGCGGGTATGCGGTCCGCGCAATTTTTCGATATCGCCAGGAGAGCAATGGTCATAATGCTCATGAGTCACTAGGATAATATCCGGCTTCGGTCCCTCATAAAGG
>JAVVEX010000099.1:0-7087 GCA_032251195.1 Nitrosomonas sp. | reverse complement strand
CATGGTGCGCCCCTCTTTTTACATACCGATACACATTGGACGCTCAATTCAACAATTAATTGCGACATAGCCTAATTATTCTTCTTAAGAAAACATCAGGTTCATAATTTTGTCATTCTTATACGTATTTCATTGGTGCCTAATGGCTAATGCAAGTCGGTCAATACAAGAGCAGATAAAGCAATCCAGATAATCAGTCACAATCGGCAGTTTATGTTTTGAGTTGATTATTGAGCGCGCCTAGCTTTAAATCGACACTTGGTTTTACACACCCATTCGGCTTTTTTGAAAAGTACGTTTTCACAATACCACTGAATTGCTTATCTTCTCGTTCCCTGCATGAAGCGGAATAGGGCTGTAAAGACAAAAGCGGAAGCGCCGAAGAGATGCCGGCAGATTCCGCTTTGTTTGGAGCATTTGCCAGCCGCGCTGGCAATATCTATCTCTTAATGGTCAAACCTGTCTGTCCTGAGTAATAAAAAGCTAGATTTTCAATATCATCCTTGCTCAGATTTGCAGCCATACTGGCCATAATCGGATCCTTGCGTTCACCTGACTTGTAGTCATTCAATGATTTTTCAATGTAAGTTCTTGCTTGACCTCCAATTTTCGGAAAATTAGGGGCGGGGCTATTGCCATCCAGTCCATGACAGGATGCACACACTTCCTGTGCTTTTTTCTTGCCGGCTTCGCTATCAGCAGCCATCACCGGACCAGACAAAAGGAATACCAATCCACTTGCCGCAGCAATCATGAGATTTTTCATATGTTTATCCTCGCGTTAGAAAAAATTAATTACCGGCGTAATAGGCGGCCAGCGCCTTGATATCTTCATCGGATAAAAGGCCTGCTATGCCAACCATCGTAGGATGATTACGCGCACCGGTTTTATAATCATTCAACGCCTTTGCCAGGTATTGTTCGTGCTGTCCACCGAGTTTGGGTACATGGTAAACCACCGGGTAGGCGGTACGGTAATCTGGAATACCGTGGCACCCCTGACACATTACCAGCGTGCTTTTGAATGAATCGGTATCCTCAGCGGCAGCAGCCATGCCAGAAAATGACATGGCCATGCCAGACGCAACGAGTAGTTTAACGACTGCTGACTTTTTCACTTACGCATCCTCCTCTCAAAAACTTGAACTTTAAACGAAGGAGGACGGTTAGTCAATGAATCCAGGTGAAAGTCTCGAAGCTATCTCCATGTTGTTTATAGGGAAATTGCTTTATTTTGTATTGATCAGCTTGCTTTCAAGGACTTCCCAACGGGAAAAAAGTATGGAGAGCTCGTTTTCCAGCGTAGTCGCGCGTGCTTGCAATACTTTAATCTCATTCTGGTTATTTTGATAAAGCACTGGATCACTTAAACGCGCGTTAATGGTTTCCTGTTCCTGTTCCAGCACGTTGATTTTTTCCGGTAATTTCTCCAGCTCCTGTTTTTCCTGATGATTAAGTTTAACGGTCTGATTTGATGAATTTTTTATATTATTGACTGATGTGGAAACCAGAATTTCAGGAATGACGGATTGTTTCAGGTTATTTTTTTCAGTCGATTTTGCTGCGTCAACAGCGCGCAACCAATCATCAAAGCCGCCAACGTACTCACGTAACTGGCCGTTGCCTTCGAACGCAATCACCTGGGTTACCACATTATCCAGAAAAACACGATCATGACTAACCAGGAACAAGGTGCCGCTGTAGTCCTGCAATAGGGATTCGAGTAGTTCAAGTGTCTCGATATCGAGATCGTTGGTCGGCTCATCCAGTACCAGCACGTTGGCTGGCTGGGTAAACAAACGTGCCAGCAGCAAGCGATTGCGCTCACCGCCCGAGAGCGTCTTGACTGGTGAGCGTGCTCGCAACGGAGAAAATAGAAAGTCTTCCAGATAGCTGATGACATGCTTTCGCACGCCACCAATTTCAATAAAATCAGACCCTTGACTGATCGATTCAACCAATGTCAAATTCTCATCCAGCTGCTTGCGCAGCTGATCAAAGTAAGCAACAGACAGTTTGGTGCCTAACCGTATCGTGCCGGCGTCCGGCGTCACTTCCCCAAGGATCAGTTTCAGCAATGTTGACTTACCTGCGCCGTTCGGTCCCAACAAACCAATGCGGTCGCCACGCATAATCCTGCAAGAGAACTTGTTGACGATGACGTTGCCATCGTATTGCTTGACGACATTATCCAACTCGGCAACCAGCTGCCCGGAACGCTCTCCGTGTGCCACTTTGAAGTTAACCTTGCCCATGCGTTCACGCCGTGCCGCACGCTCATGCCGCAGGAGCTCCAACCGTCTGACTCTACCTTCATTACGAGTACGCCTTGCCTGAATACCCTTACGGATCCAGATTTCCTCCTGCGTGAGTATCTTGTCAAACTTTTTATTATGTGTTTCCTCGGTTTCAAGTATTTCCGCTTTTTTGATCTGGTAAGCGGAAAAATTTCCCGGAAAACTGATCAGATCACCTCGATCCAGCTCAATAATGCGTGTTGCGACATGATCAAGAAAACGCCGGTCATGGGTGATAAAAATAATACTGGCATTGATCTCCTGCAGAGTTTCCTCCAACCACTCAATGGACGTGTAATCCAGATGATTGGTTGGTTCATCCAACAACAACACATCTGGCGATAGCACCATGGCGCGCGCAAGCGCCACCCGTTTTCTGGCGCCGCCAGACAGAGTGCCAACAATGGCATCTTCATCCAGCTCCAGTTTATCAATCGCCGTTTGCACCTTATTCTGTATCCGCCAGCCATCCTGTGATTCGAGAATACCCTGCAATTGCTGCATGCGTTCCAGCAAAGCTCCGGTATCAGCATCAGCTTCCCCCAATGCATGCGAAACCTGATGATAATCCAGCATGACCTGTGACAACTCGCCCAAACCACATGCCACCTCACTAAAAACTGATTTGGTTTCGTCCAGTTCCGGCTCTTGTGGAACATAAGCCACACTGATGCCTGGTTCAATTCTCAACACACCATCGTCGAGCTTGATGTCACCGGAAAGCGCGCGCAACAGGCTCGATTTACCGCTACCATTGCGCCCAATCAATCCGATCCGTTCTCCAGGATCAAGTTGAAGCGCAGCGTGATCCAAAAGGGCATAATGACCAAAAGCAAGGCAGGCATTTTCAAGAGTAATATGTGGCATGGCAGGTATTGATAAATCCGGTTAAAAACAAATATGTCAGCGGGCATGCATTTTACTCGACATTCTTACCGATTGCTGTTAGCTATGCAGGGCAATCGGGCTTAAATTTATTATTCATTAAAACAGTATGTTATGAACCATAAAATTGGCAAAATTGCTTGTTTTTTGATTAACTTAAATTCTCGACACCTTTAACCTTATGATTAACAATCAAACTTAAAAGTCAAGATAATTTAAGCCCGATTGCCCTGGTTAGCTATGATCGTTTCGTGACAGAAACAAAATTATGTATCATTCTTTTTTCTCGGGAGTCTCAATTGACGTATCTCGATTACCTTAGAAACTGGCCGGAACAGTGGAAAAAACTGCAATCATTGCTATTGCAACCCTCAGTGGATCAAAGTGTACTGGAAGCATCGCTTCGGGCAGCGCAGCAACAGTTGCCCGCACCGGTATTATGGTTACTCGGCAAGACACAATCAGGAAAAACTTCTATTATCCGAGCGTTGACTGGTAGTGAGACCGCACAAATCGGAAATGGTTTTCAACCCTGCACCCGTTATTCCCGTTTCTATGATTTTCCAGAAACCGCTCCTATTGTAAGATTTCTGGATACTCGCGGAATTGGTGAAGTAGATTATGACCCTGCCGAGGACATCGATTATTGCGACCGGCAGGCACATTTATTGCTCGTAGTAATGAAAGCCGCTGACATCAACCAGCAGGAGATATTCTCCATTATCAACGATGTCCGCCGCCAGCATCCACACTGGCCGCTGCTGATGGTGCAAACCAGTTTACACGAGCTTTATTCCGACGCAGTCGAACACATTCTGCCATGGCCCTATCAACTGAACCCCTGGCCAGCTTCCATTCCATCCGAATTACAGCGTGCATTGCTTGCCCAGCGTGCGGCAATAGCCAATCTTCCCGGCGATGCGCCAGTGCATTGGGTTCCCGTCGACCTGACTTTGCCGGAAGACGGATATACGCCATCAGACTATGGTCTGGCAGCATTGTGGCAAGCCATCGAACAATTACTGCCATTGGGCCTGCAACAACAACTGAGTGAAGAACAGACCGTACGCGACGTGTACACACGCGCTGCGCATCAGCAGACCGTTGGCTATGCATTTGCAGCCGCAGGTCTGGGCGCGCTGCCAGTAGTTGATCTGGTAGCAGTTACCGCGTTACAGGCAAAATTACTGCACAGCCTCGCCGTATTATATCGGCAACGCTGGGATGCTCGAAGTGTCAGTGAATTTGTCGGCCTACTCGGAACGGGCGCAGCAACCGCTTATTTAAGCAGAATGATTAGCCGCACCCTCACAAAATTGATCCCGTTTGCCGGGCAAACAGTAGGCGCAATCTGGGGAGCCAGCGCCAGTGGAGCGGCAACTTATGCGCTAGGCAAGGCATCCATCTATTTCTTTGAGCAACGCAAACAGGGGTTGAATGTCGACCCGGAAATACTGAGACGCATCTACGCCGAATCACTCGAGACAGGCCGTGCCATTCTATCCGAGCGATTGCGTGCCACTGCAAAGAGGACATCTTGAGAATGGATTTCTGGCGAAAATGGGTCAACCCCTTGCAACTGATCGTGCTGATGCTGTTCCTGCTGCCCTTCCTCGCAATATTTGGCCTGGGCATCTGGTGGCTATGGCAAGGTGGCTATCTGCTGTATTGGTTGATCGTTGTCGCTGTTTGTAGCGCGGCTGCTTATGGTTCGCAATTTTGGGCGGCACGACGCAACCGTACAGCCTTGAATGAATTATTGACTGAACCCGATGCCGACTGGTCGCCACGCACCAATGAAATCTGGCAACAGGTTGAACAACTGGCTGACCATTGTGAGCCGCTGGACTGGCCTTTGGATAATATTGATTGGGTCACGGTGCTGGGAAAGCGTACCCTGGATACGGTGGCGCGTTGTTATTTTCCACAAGCTGAACGACCGATATTGGAGCTGACCGTACCGCACACCTTACTGATTATCGAACAGGCCAGCCGCGATCTGCGTCAGGATGTGATCAACAATATACCCTTCAGCCATCGCCTGACCATCGGTGATTGCCTGCAGGCAAATCGTTGGAAAATGAGGGCGGAAAAACTCTACAACTTCTACCGCGTAGGCAGAGTTGCTATCAATCCAGTCAATGCGTTGCTCGGTGAATTCTGGCGTTATTTTCGTGAACGCAGTTTCGGCCTGGCGCGTGGTGAATTTCACCGCTGGTTTCTGCGTGCTTACATCCGCAAAGTAGGCTACTACGCAATCGATCTTTACAGCGGCCACCCGCCGCTTACAATGGAGGATGCGACAGTTGCCAGTCTTCACACCCCTGTTCCGCCGTCCAGTCATGATCTGGCACAAGTCAGAAAGGCGCAGGCAGCAGTAGAGGAACCGCTGCGCATTCTGGTACTGGGGAAAAGTAATGCAGGAAAATCCAGTTTGATCAATGCGCTATACGGTAAATTATTCACACCCACCGATATACTGCCCGGCACGACCTCCTTGTTTACGCCGGCCTTACTGATACGGGAAGGATTCACGCAGGCATTGATATTTGATAGCCCTGGTATTGACAGTATTCATTTCAGCAAGCATGAAATGCTGCAAACCGCGCTGGAAGCGGATCTGATTATCTGGGTCACCGCAGCCAACCGTTCAGATCGGAAAGGTGAACGTAACATGCTCGATGCGCTGCGCATCCACCAAACCACACATCTACATCGCCGCCCGCCACCGCTCCTGGTTGCCGTCAGCCATATCGACCTGTTAAGGCCGTTTAACGAATGGTATCCGCCCTATGACCTGAACGATCAGACCAACGCCAAGGCCAACAACATCCGTGAAGCAGTGGAAACCATTGCCACCGATCTGGATGTGCCTGTCACATTCGTTATTCCGCTTTGTCTCAAGGAAAACAAACGCTATAACGTTGAAGATGCCTTCTGGACAACCATACTTGCCCAGCAGGACAATGCCCTGCGTGTACGCCTGCTCCGCTGCCAAACGACCAGAAAGAAATCGGAGGACTGGGAGCTGTTACGCAAACAGCTGCTTAATTCAGGTCGTTTTTTATGGAATCTGCCAGATACCATAAAAAACCGGATCGCTCCATAAAGCTCGTAGTCACCATCCTCAAAGAATGTTCGAGCACGGCGATTACCACGTTGTGTCACATGATGTGGATAGCCGGTAATGACAATACGAGGTAAGCGAGCCATGCTGACAATATCGCATAATTGGTGTATTTAGTAAACTGTCACCGTAATTACAAAAGTTACAATCTCTCTTAGTTCAGAGAGTGTCGCTTATTTTAAAGACACAGCAAAAAAACATCACATGCAATATCAAAAAATAATTCGGCAATTACTTGACGAGTATGTGACGCATCAAAAAAATGCTAACAAATAGCTCAACTTGACCATTTTATACGCTGCGTCGTTTCACTCTGCTCTGTATGAAATGGCAAGTTAGCACGGCGTTGGGCGTCTACGTAAAACGATATGGCATTTCTCGCAGAGCTGAAACAGCGTGCGCGTCATCTCAAGGCAGAGACCTTTGCTCTTTACCTTGCTGCACGCGACCCCCGAACACCGTGGTATGCAAAGCTCCTCGTGGCCGGGATCGTTGCGTATGCCTTCAGCCCCATTGATTTGATCCCGGACTTTGTACCGGTTCTGGGCTATCTGGATGATCTCATTCTGATACCAATAGGCATTGCCTTGGCTATAAAGTTGGTTCCTTATCAAGTTTTGGCGGAGTGCCGAGCACGGGCGCAGGAAACCATACAGAATGCAATTACCAATTACGGTGACAGTTTACTAAATACACTTAACTCCCCAGGGCAATCGGGCTTAAATTTATTATTCATTAAAACAGTATGTTATGAACCATAAAATTGGCAAAATTGCTT
>JAVVEX010000098.1:0-7245 GCA_032251195.1 Nitrosomonas sp. | reverse complement strand
TCATTTAAAATCAAAATAATAACGTTATTACCTTATCTAAATTCTATTTTCAAGTACTTTTAAGCGCGATTGCCCTGGGCCATGGGCTGTTAATTATGGATGTTAACGCCAGATCGCCATTGGCTACTTGTTCTACCGTCCACATTTTTCTCGTCCACAGGAACGCAACAAATAATGAAGACGATTCCATGCCCGTTATGAGACCAGCGGTGAAAATAATAGCCGATCGAAATTTCGTGGTGCGCTATTCTACCTACATCAGGTGATCTTGAATTTATTCGCATGTGGCACATATTTACGCGATGCAATATTTTCAGAATTTTGCCCCTGCAGGACGGCCACAATATCCTTTGCGACTTTATTGTTATCCACATAGTAGGCGTGTTCATTGATTCCTTTCACCACATCACTGGCATCAATCAGCACAATTTTGGCTGGTATTTCATGTGGTTTGCGTGGGCCATCATGCCCCAGGCGATCAGGATTACCCTTGGTATAGTCGCTCACTGTCAACGCCATATCTCCTTTGTTGAAATAAACCGTGACGCGTTGTGCAAGATCAGGCAACTGAGCCAGTTTATGATCAAATTCAAACGTATCGTTGTCTTCATCGGCGGCGACAAGCACGATATTATCGAAGATCCGCGACAACGACTCGCCAGAAGTAATTTTTTTCGCTTGCTGCAGCGTATGCCGCAGCACGTAATTACCCATACTGTGCGCGATAAGATTAATTTTTTGTTGGCAAGCTTCATGCCTCGTCGCGCCATGCAGAAAATGAGAAAGTTTCATCAAACCACGGGCAAAGGCGTATCCGCTTGCTTCGGCATCATGACGATCATTGAAGTAATGACTGATTTGTCCATCCGAAGGCCAGGAGAAAACAAAAATATTAGGCTGATAGAGGTTACTGGAAGCTTTGAGATAACGATCGCCCATTCTGGCAGCAGCTTCAACCGCCGCCTTGAATGAAACATTGAAACCATGAATAAATACCAGCGCGTCGGTACAGTCGGATCTCATCGTTTTTCGCAATTGATCGAATAATGCTTCCGACCCATCTTTGGGGTTATCCGGTAATATCTGGATCGATTGGGCATCGAGTTTGCCTTTCTTGACTTCGACCTGCCCAAAACGAAGATCCCCTAATCCGGTATCTGAAAAACCAGAACCGAAGCTGGTTGGCGCTTGTGAATCATTCGGGTTACGATTGGTTGCAAAAAATATGGTCGACATGATTTTTCTCCGTGAGCAGGATCAATCCTCATACTTCTTCTTTTGAAAAGCATCTGATTCTCTTGGTTAAATTTACTCTCCATATGTCGAAAGCCTATTTCCACGGCTGGCCACCATGCCGCTGTCTTGCAGTTTCCTTAAATTGGCACACCTCGTCAAGAGGATCATTACGTCAGACTGCGCAAGAACATCGCTGAAGATCGAGTAGAATAGACATATAAATCAAATAATCTGTTTTAACGTGATCTTTTCAGGCATTGATACATTCACCAACCACGAATCTGTAATGAATCCGACCAGGTTAGCACGCTACGCCGTATCCGATCAGAATTCACGCGGACGAAAAATTTACGAGCCCCCTCCAGCCGGGCGCAGCGAGTTCCAGAGGGATCGTGATCGGATCATTCATTCCACGGCATTTCGACGGCTTGAATATAAAACCCAGGTATTTGTCAATCACGAGGGGGATTTGTTTCGCACGCGCTTGACGCATAGTCTGGAAGTTGCGCAAATCGGGCGCTCTATCGCTCGCAACCTGTTGCTCAATGAAGATATGGTAGAAGCCATCTCATTGGCGCATGACCTTGGGCATACCCCTTTCGGCCATGCTGGACAGGATGCCCTGAATGAATGTATGCGTGCCTATGGCGGATTCGAGCATAACTTGCAGTCATTGCGGGTAGTTGATGTGCTTGAAGAACGCTATGCCGGATTTGATGGATTGAATCTGTGTTTTGAAACTCGTGAAGGAATATTGAAAAAAGCGCCAAAATCCAGGATACCTGCACTGGGCGAACTGGGAGAGCGTTTCCTGAATAACAACAATCCCTCGCTGGAAGCGCAGCTGACAAATCTGACAGATGAAATTGCTTATAATAATCACGATATCGATGATGGCCTGCGCTCTGGGCTTATCAGTCTGGGTCAGCTTGAGGAAGTAGCTATTTTTGCCGAGCACCTGCATAGCGTTCAAAAGGAACATTCCGGTCTTGATGAACGACGTTTGATCCACGAAACGATTCGCGGCATGATTAACACTCTGGCTTCTGACCTCACTATACAAAGCCAACACAATATCGAGCAGGCAAAACCGGAGAGTCCAGACCAGGTTCGCAGACTACCGGGTCTGATCAGTTTCAGCGAAAACATAAAATATCAGCAACGTGATTTAAAACGTTTCTTGCATAAAAATCTTTACAAACATTATCAGGTAATGCGCATGAGTAACAAGACACAGCATACGATTACAAAGTTATTTTCCGCCTTCTCCACTGAACCAATGCTGCTGCCGGAAAAATATCAGCTGAAATTTGGTCAATACGGCCACCAAGCGATTGCTGATTATATTGCCGGCATGACAGATCGTTATGCAATCAGAGAATATCAGCGCCTATTCGCCATTACTGAACATTAATGAATCCTACTACTCCCATGCCTGCGAAATCACCCATACGACAACGGCTGTACGTTTATTTTCTCGGCTTGCTCATATTGCTACTGCCGACCGCTGCTCTGACTGATCAATCAGTCACCCAGGTAGAAGATGAATTGATCAATGCGGCAGGCCGGGGACAAGTATCCCGTATCAAATCATTATTAACCGAGTCGCACTCGTTTGATCAATCCAACCTGAATCAAGCGCTCATCCAGGCCACCATGAACGGACAGGATAAAATCGTGGAACTCTTGCTGGATGCAGACGCTGATATTGATATTCATCTTGAGGATAATCGCTCTCTTCTGCACCTGGCAACACGCGATGATAGAATCGATGTCGTGCGTGTGCTATTGGAGAAGGGCGCAAAAAAAGACACGGCAACTGCCGATGGCACAACCGCGCTGATGATCGCCGCGCAATATCAACGCATAGAGATACTGCGCCTGCTGATTCAGGCGGGGGCAAATATTGAAGCAAGTAATCAGGAAGGGGTAACCGCGCTCATGTATGCCGCACAATTGAACTTCCTGAACGGGATTCAGGATCTACTTCGGGCAGGGGCTACTGTCGATAAAAAAACCGACAGCGGCGCAACAGCCTTGATGCTGGCGGCACAGAACGGCTATCAGAATGCCACTAATACCTTGCTCGCTGCGGGAGCCGATCCTAATATCAAGGCAAGCAATGAAGCAACTGCCCTGGTGTTGGCTAAAAAATACAATCACCGCGATATCATCAAAATTCTACTCAATGCGGGCGCCAGGTAGTGCCCGGATTTTTGCAGTGCAAAGGAAGCTTGCCCGAGAATAGCCAAACCTACTACGAACGAATCTGTCAAGCCATTATAAACACACGCTCATCGCGCCTTAACGCCTCGTTTTGATTTTGAAATGCAATGGCTATATCATAGGGTCCCTCTAAAAATTTAGGACCTTAAACAAGACGAGGCGAGAGCAAAAAATGTTGACACGGCATATAATTGATATGTAAGGAAATATTTTTTGTGCGCAACAACGTATTGTGACGAAATATGGATTTTTAGAGATGTCCTTTATTGATATCCAGTCTTGGAGGGAACCAATATGCAATACCGTTTACTGATCATTCTTACCGCACTGATGATGACCGCCTGCGGCAAACAGGAAGATACCGACAAGCTCGCCACCTCGCAAGAGAAGCAGCAAGCCATGATAAATGAAATCACACCAATTGGTGAATTGCCTTCCTTTCTCAAAGAAGGACTATCTGCTGAAGAACAGGAATTGCTGAAAAAACAGATAATGCCAACGCTGGATGACGGCATGACGCCAGAAGAACGCTTCAAAAAACTGCGCATGGATGCAGAAGCAGGTGATCTGGATGCCCAGAATGGTCTGGGTACCATGTTTTATCTGGGTGAAGCGGTTTCTCGCGATGCCGAAGGGAAAGTTATGAATTCCGATCCAGCATCAGCTGCAGGCTGGTTTTTTCGTGCAGCTGAACAAGGTCACGCCGATGCGCAATTCAACCTTGGCCTACTCTATCTTAATGGTGAAGGCGTTGCCCAGAACACAGCAACGGCAGTAGAGTGGTTTACCCGGGCTGCTGAACAGGGAAATGTCGATGCCCAGAATAATCTGGGAGTGATCTATCTCACGGGCGAGGGTGAAATACCTCAAGACAGGGACATGGCCATTCAATGGTTCAAAAATGCAGCAGAACAAGGCAATGAAGACGCCAAACAAAATCTTGAAGCAATCCGTGCCGCACAATAATACCCGCAGTCTGCCTGACTCAGGCAATTGCAGCAGTAATCCAGGCGAGACATGGCTTGGTTTCTTAACGGAAGACCATGCCCAGATTGAATCAAACCGGGTTGAACATTTTGGTGATCCCGCCGCAGAATTGACGCGAGCGCAAACTGCGCCCGTCATGGTTGATCTTTCTCACCTCGGGCTGATTGGTATTTCCGGAACGGACGCCCAGAGTTTTTTGCAAGGACAGCTAAGTTGCGACATCAGCATGCTTGATGCTCATACTGCGACTTACGGGGGGTATTGCACGCCAAAAGGACGACTGTTAAGCAACTTTCTAATCTGGCAGAATGCGGATAACCATGGCTACTGGTTGCAATTACCGGTCAGTCTGGCACAACCCATGATCAAACGTCTTGGCATGTTTGTATTACGTACAAAAGTCACCTTTAGGAATGAGACTGACAATTTGATACGTATCGGTATCATCAGCAAAAACGTCAGCAGATTACTAAACAAATATTTCACGGAAATACCGCTCGCGCTTGAACCGCTATCGGTTTCTCACACAAGCGAAGGCCAGGTAATCTGTCATAGTAGTTGCCGCGCTGAAATTATCGCCACCCTGGCGCAAGCCAGCAAAATCTGGAAGCAATTGAGAGATGAGATAAAACCTGCTGGCTTACATTGCTGGCAATGGCAGGAAATCTGCGAAGGCATTCCCACCGTTCAAATGGAAACACAAGAAGAATTTATTCCCCAGATGATCAATCTGGACAAGATTGGCGGCGTCAGTTTCCAGAAAGGCTGCTACCCCGGACAAGAAATTGTCGCTCGCACTCAATACCTTGGCAAACTAAAACGACACATGTATCGAGCGTATATCGCATGTTCCGATATCGTTACAGCAGGCGATCCACTATTCAGTCATGACATGGAGCAGCAGGCGAGCGGCATGATCATCAATGCCGCGCCCTCGCCCAAAGGCGGCTTTGATGTATTAGCCCTGATTCAAATCAGCAGCGCCGAAAATCACGAAATCCACTGGAAAATACCCACAGGACCCATTTTGACGCTGATGCCGCTTCCTTGCATTGCTGCTCAGTAAATTTGGAGCTTGCTTGATTGTAATTGCTTGAACGGAAAGATTTATCAGGCCATATCAAAGCCCATCACAAGCGTGGCAAGCGCTGATTTCACCCAGCCAAATCCTATATGCTCTTGTTCAAGCCGGATGTTTTTACCGAACCGGTTATCGCGCAGATCGTCATACAACGCCTGCTCCTCTGATCCAAGCCGTGCCAGGTTGCGCGTGGTTGGCCTGGTTTCCGCACCCCAGTGCAACTTGAATGCTGATAAAGTCGCGCGATTCATCAGAAAAGATTCCACATGCCCCAAGCGGCTGCGAAGCTGGTCGAGTATGGCGAAGCCATGGGTATCGATATCGCCCCAGTAGTGGATGCGACAACGCTTAAGCCATTCCGCCCGACCCAGCATTTCGAAGCCATAGCCTGCCCCGAAAACGATCAGACTATCCTTCATTTCGGGGAAAGCCAGATAATTGATTTCATTTTCGGTGATAAACACCCGTGTCACATTTAAATCGAGTCGGGAAAAGCTGTCCGCATCCAGAGAAATATCCTGCTCGTCTATTTTGGGCAACAAAGCATGTGCGCGGTTCAGCATCCGAAAGCGAATACAAACCGGTTTCTCCCGAAAACCGTAACGGCGGGCAAATTGCGTTACACCTGACGCCGTGGCGTCGATTGCTTCGGGTGGAAGCGCACTATCCAGCAACTCACTGAGTACACCACGGTGACGCTCGATAAACTTGCTGTGTACGCCTGGAATATCAACCTGCCGGAGATAAATGCCTGGGCGCGGATGCGTCTTCAGCCAGGAGACGATCGCCAGCAAGCGCTCCCAATCATCAGCCAATACCAATGAACGCTGTGGCTTTTGTACCAGCCAGGTTGACAATTCCGGATGCCGGGCGCGCACCAGGCCGACCAATGCCATAAAACGGGCCGCATCCTGCTGCCTGCCGATCAGCTTCAAGGCATCTTCGACACTGTCCACCCATACCGCATGCGGAATTGTGTTTGCGCCGAAAATCCGGTGTTTGAACGCACGTATTTCCACCCGGCAGCAGGTCATCGCCTGCAGCGCACTGATCCAGTCACGCACCGCATCGAAATGCTCAGCCAGTTCAGCCGATGTCGGGGACTTAAACAGCAAACGGCGTGGAAATAAAGCCTCACCCGTTACCAGACTGGCCAGAATGTCACCCCGTTCCCACAACTTCTGCACCTGGGCGCGTAAATCTGCTGGGCTCGTCCAATTCATCCAGTCATCCTTGCCTTCTCTTCCCGGTATTCCTCAATCGAAAGGTTACGCAGCCTGGAAGCGCGGCCATCGTCGTTATGCACAAACCCAACGCTGGCGACATAAGGTTCGATAATGTGGATTTTCTGCAATGGCGTAACGATCAGCAATTGCAGATTAAGCTGAGAAAACAGGCGTAGCCCGTATTGTGCCGATTCATCCGAGCCGCGCCCGAAAGCCTCATCGATAACAACAAAGCGGAAAGACCGGGAGCGCACCGCACCCCACTCCAAGCCAAACTGATACGCCAGACTTGCGGCCAGAATGGTGTAAGCCAGCTTCTCCTTTTGACCACCGGACTTGCCGCCCGAATCTGAATAATGCTCATGCTCGCTATCATCCTCCCGCCAGCGCTCGCTGGCGGCGAACATAAACCAATATGCCTCTATACTATTTTCAGTTTGATCTGAGTGTGCGTTAGGCAAGCAGTAAGAAGGCGTAGCGGCAACTCGG
>JAVVEX010000097.1:0-7263 GCA_032251195.1 Nitrosomonas sp. | reverse complement strand
TATCACACCAACTTTCTGTTTTTTATCAGCTCTTGGGAAAACAAGGCAATTTCAACAATTAATTGTGACATAGCCTATCGAATCATTTCTGTTTTCTGTGACCAATGTGGCGGCTTCCTGCAGCAGGAATTGTTTGAATGCGCTGGAGATGCCAGAGAATCTTTTGTTTTTCCGGTGAACGACGTACCAGTTCCGCTTGATCGGGAACCCTTGAACATCAAGTATTTTCAATCGACTTGTTTCGACTTCCAGTCTGATTGTATGTATGGACATGATGCCCAGCCCCATACCTGCCTGGATTCCCTGCTTGATGGCTTCGGTGGTATCAGCCTCCATGCCCTTGTTGATGCGGATTTTGGCCTGAGTAAAAAAGCGCTCCATGGCGCTACGAGTACCGGAACCAGGTTCCCTGACGAGAAAAATCTCCTGCTCCAGTTGTTTTACTGGAATCTGTTGCTGCCCGCAGAGCGGATGATCTGGCGGCGCAATAATGACCAGCGGATTTTCCATAAATGACTCGGAACTGATGTCGATATCACCGGGGGGTTGCCCCATGATAGCCAGATCTGTCAGGTTGTCAGCCAATTGCTTGAGCACGTTCCCCCGATTGGAAACATGTAAACTGATGGTGATGTTTGGATAGCGTTTACAGAATTTTGCCAGTAGCCCAGGTACAAAATAATTGGCGGTGCTGACGACAGCAATATTCAATTTTCCGTGCTGCACGCCTTTTAACTCTTCGAGCGCCAGCGCCATGTCTGCAAATTGCTGGGAAATGCTGCGGCTATAGTTAAAGAGTTCCTGTCCGGCTTCGGTCAGATAGACGCGTTTGCCTATTTGTTCAAATAATGGCAGCGCAATCATGTTTTCAAGCTGCTTGATCTGAATCGATACCGCCGGCTGGGTCAAATGTAATTCTTCCGCCGCACGCGTAAAATTGAGCAGACGTGCCGCCGATTCAAAAACCTTGAGTTGGCGTAATGTGATATGCAGCATGATGAAATAAACGCAATGTATAAGTAAACCATTATTATAACCATCATAATTATTAATTTGTACTTATGGTTTATGCGCGGTATAGTCTGACCTGCAGTATCGTTTGATTTTTAAAACAGTTACTCGCCTGGTGAATGGATCGTGATTCGGGTGAGACTTTTCAGGAGATTGCAAGCATGACCGCTAAAAAAACCTATAACGCTGGTGTGAAGGAATACCGGCAAACTTATTGGACACCGGAATACACGCCAAACGAGACCGATATTCTGGCCTGTTTCAAGATTACTCCACAGCCGGGTGTTGATCGCGAGGAAGCTGCCGCAGCAGTGGCTGCTGAATCTTCTACCGGTACCTGGACGACTGTCTGGACAGATCTGTTGACCGATCTCGATTACTACAAGGGTCGCGCTTACCGGATCGAAGATGTTCCTGGCGACGATACCTGCTTTTTTACTTTTATCGCTTACCCGATCGATCTGTTTGAAGAAGGCTCGGTCGTCAATGTCTTTACCTCCCTGGTTGGTAATGTATTCGGCTTCAAGGCCATCAGGGGATTGCGTTTGGAAGATGTGCGTTTCCCCATAGCCTACGTCAAGACCTGTGGTGGTCCGCCTCATGGGATTCAGGTTGAACGCGACATTCTCAACAAATACGGCAGAGCATTGCTGGGATGCACGATTAAACCAAAACTGGGCTTGTCGGCTAAAAACTATGGTCGTGCGGTTTACGAGTGCCTGCGTGGTGGTCTGGATCTGACAAAGGATGATGAAAACGTTAACAGTCAGCCATTCATGCGTTGGCGTCAACGTTTCGACTTTGTGATGGAAGCGATCCACAAAGCGGAACGTGAGACTGGTGAGCGCAAAGGGCATTACCTGAATGTCACTGCCCCTACTCCAGAGGAAATGTACAAGCGTGCGGAATACGCCAAGGAAATCGGCGCTCCGATCATCATGCATGACTACATTACAGGCGGATTCTGTGCCAATACCGGACTGGCTAACTGGTGCCGTGATAATGGAATTTTACTTCACATTCACCGTGCGATGCATGCCGTACTTGACCGCAATCCGCATCATGGCATTCACTTCCGCGTGCTGGCTAAAATCCTGCGTCTGTCGGGTGGCGATCATCTGCACTCAGGGACTGTCGTCGGAAAACTGGAAGGTGACCGCGAAGCGACATTGGGCTGGATCGATATTATGCGTGAATCCTTCATCAAGGAAGATCGCAGCCGGGGTATTTTCTTTGATCAGGATTGGGGTTCCATGCCAGGTGTATTCCCGGTAGCGTCAGGGGGCATTCACGTGTGGCACATGCCTGCATTGGTTGCTATTTTTGGTGATGACGCCTGTTTGCAGTTTGGTGGCGGAACGTTAGGACACCCTTGGGGTAATGCGGCAGGAGCAGCTGCCAATCGCGTTGCGCTGGAAGCCTGTGTGGAAGCACGGAATCGTGGCGTACAAATCGAGAAAGAAAGCAAGGCCATTCTTACTGATGCTGCAAAAAGTAGTCCAGAACTCAAAATTGCCATGGAAACCTGGAAAGAAATCAAATTTGAGTTCGATACTGTGGACAAACTTGATGTTGCGCACAAGTAAGCACACCAGTTTTTCTATCTTAATTTTGGAGTAAATAAATGTCTGAAATGATTGACTATAAAAGCCGTCTGAGTGACCCGACCAGCCGGAAGTTTGAAACCTTCTCTTATTTGCCTGCTTTGAACAAAGCGCAAATCAGAAAACAGGTCGAATATATTGTTAAAAAAGGCTGGAACCCGGCGGTGGAACATACCGAACCAGAATACCTGATGAGCAATTACTGGTACATGTGGAAACTCCCGATGTTTGGTGAAACCGATGTGGATCATATTCTGAAAGAGGTCGAGGCTTGTCATAAAGCCAATCCGGACAATCATGTCCGCCTGATTGGCTACGACAACTTCGCTCAAAGCCAGGGAACGTCGATGGTGATTTACCGCGGAAAAACAGTTTAGGCACGCAGCGCGGGATTTATAGAAACCCCCGTTGCTGTAAGGTAACGGGGGTTTTATTTTGCCTGCCAATAAATGTGCGAGTGTTGTGGTTAAATGCTGGAGAAAATAATGAACGATGCAATCAAACAGTTTTTTATTAAGGATGAGCCTTATTACCGTCCGGTTGTGGATGAGGTGACACTGTATGAAGCGGCCTATTCGGTACGCATGCCCATGATGCTGAAGGGCCCGACAGGTTGTGGCAAAACCCGTTTTGTCGAATACATGGCGTGGAAACTGAAAAAACCATTGATTACGGTTGCCTGTAACGAAGACATGACGGCTTCCGATCTGGTCGGCCGTTTTCTGTTGGATACGCAAGGAACACGCTGGCAGGATGGCCCTCTGACGACTGCTGCCCGTTATGGTGCAATCTGTTATCTGGATGAAGTGGTTGAGGCCAGACAGGATACAACCGTCGTTATCCACCCATTGACTGATAACCGCAGAATACTGCCATTGGAAAAAAAAGGAGAACTAGTGCATGCGCACGCTGATTTCCAGTTGGTGATTTCCTACAACCCCGGCTATCAAAGCCTGATGAAAGATTTGAAACAATCGACCAAACAGCGCTTTGGCGCGCTTGATTTCAATTATCCGCAAGCAGATATCGAAACCGAAATCGTGACACATGAGACAGGTATTCAAGCAGACGTCGCTGGCAAATTGGTTGCGATTGCCGAGCGCGCGCGCAATCTGAAAGGGCATGGGTTGGATGAAGGTATTTCGACACGTATGCTGATTTATGCGGGCAATTTAATTGCCAAAGGCGTCGACATTCGCGCTGCCTGCCACATGGCATTGGTGCGGCCACTTACTGATGATCCCGATATGCGTGATGCGCTTGATGCTGCGGTTACCACTTTCTTCTGATACCTCTGTTGCAGTCAGAACAACCTTTCTTCGAGGAATAGCATGAGTTTGAAACTGACGGACTATGATGAATTACTGGCATCGTTGCCGCCCGAGTCGAAGGCACTGCTTGAGGCGACCTGGCACGATGCAACCCGGGTTCTTTCACCACGGGGTCTGGATAATTATCTGAAGGGGGTCTCTGCATTGCAGGGGCTCGGACGTGGCCGCAGTCTGGTCGAATCCTGGATTGACGAAGCACCCTTGGTTGCCAAGGAGGTTGGCGAAGATGTGATCAGTGAACTTGCCACCACCTGTCTGATGCTGGCGTCGAAAACCTCGGGCGCCGTGGTGGAAATGATCATTGCGACAGCGGCAACTGCCGCCAACAGGATGGGTGACGCAAATCTATTTACTGGATATTTACAGTTTCTGGGGCATTTGATCGCCCAAGCGCCACGTGGCGTGCGGCCGATGCTGGACAAACTGGATTTCCTTTTCAGCCAATTGACGCTAGGTGGGCTGCGGCGTTGGGCAATGTGGGGGGCGCATGCGCATCGTACCGATTACGAGGCGCAAATTGCATATTTCAGCTTGAGCTCCAAAGAGTCGCTGGCAATGTTGCAGCAGGAACGCAAGGGGACGCTGTTCGTTGATATTCAGCGGCGAATCAATATGTATCTGCGGGCACTGTGGGCGCGGGATTTTTACATGCGGCCGACATCTGGAGATTTTGAAAGCCGTGAAGGTTACCGCCCTTTTATTGAGGACTATATCCTTCATTTGCCCGATGCATTTGATGCGTATGGCGATGTGTCGGCAACCGAAGTGTATCGTGCGGCGGCAACGCATGCAGCGGCGCATCTGGTTGAAACCCAAACTCCCATTTCTGCAGAATCATTGAACCCATTGCAGATGGCCGTGATTTCCGTTATTGAAGATGCGCGCGTCGAGGCACTGACCATCCGGCGATTTCCCAAGCTGCGCGAACTCTGGGCAGTATTGCATACCGCGACTCCAGAAATGCAGAACAGTATTGGGGACTATCTGAATCGCCTCGCGCGTGCACTGCTGGATCCGGATTACAACGATTCCGATGCGTGGATCAGCCAGGGACGTTTGCTGTTCGCACAGGCGCAGGATCGATTACAGGATAATCAAATCAGTTGGGATATCGGTGTGCAGCTGGCGCATGAGATTGCAGGCAAGAAAATCGGATTCAATCCACGAACGGATGTATTGACTGCACCCTATCGTGATGACAATCGCTATTTCTGGGAATTTGAGGAATTCGATTTTGAACGTTCGGTTGCTGCCGGATATGAAGCGCCCAAACAAGTGCGTAAAAATGTTGGCATCATGGAATTCATTAATGAACTGGACGTTGAGACTGCGGGTGACGACGCGCAGGAAATCTGGGTGTTGGGAACGGAATTATTTCCATATGAAGATCATGGTGTTTCCTACAATACACTGGAAGGCAAGGAACCATTGGCGTCACCGTTTCACTATGCTGAATGGGATTATCAGATCCAGCTGGAACGTCCTTCCTGGGCGACCGTTCAGGAAAAGCGGGCAAAATTGGGCGATATACAGTTGATCGATGAGATCACCTCGCAGTACAAACGCGAAATTCATCGGATGAAATTCCTGCTGGATGCCATGCAGCCTCAGGGTGTGCAGCGCATCCGCAAGCTGGAAGATGGAGATGAAATCGACATCAACGCTGCCGTTGCGGCATTGATCGATGCGCGCATGGGGCAGCAACCCGATCCACGGGTGATGATGCGTTCAGTGCGCAAAGTACGTGATATTGCGGTACTGGTGTTACTGGATTTGTCTGAATCCACCAATGATGTTGTTGCAGGGCAGAATTTTACGGTATTGGATCTCACCAGGCAGGCGACGGTATTGCTGGCGGATGCGATCAATCGCATTGGTGATCCGTTTGCAATACATGGTTTTTGCTCAGATGGACGACACGATGTCGAGTATTATCGTTTCAAGGATTTCGATCAGCCTTACAATGAGTTACCCAAAAGCAAACTGGCAGGAATGAAAGGGCAGCTTTCCACTCGTATGGGCGCGGCCATTCGTCACGCGAACCATTTTCTGAAATTGCAGGCGGCGTCAAAAAAATTGCTGTTGGTGATTACGGATGGAGAGCCTGCTGATGTGGATGTGCGTGATCCGCAATACTTGCGTTTCGATACCAAGAAGGCCGTAGAGGAAGCCGTGCGCAACGGAGTGGTTACCTATTGCATGAGCCTTGACCCGCGTGCGGATCAATATGTTTCGAGAATATTTGGTGAACGCAATTATATGGTGGTCGATCATGTGCAACGTTTACCAGAAAAATTGCCACTGCTGTATGCTGGCCTGACTCGTTAACAACCACATAACAAATGGGAAGACAGGATGAATGAACAGCACTACTGTGGAATTGACCAGGATAAGGATGGCGGCCTGACGCATCTTGGCCGGATTGTCATCGACGCTTGGGTATTCGGTATTTTGCCCGAAACCGAAACCTGCCAAGACTGGAGTTCATCGCAAATGCAGAATCTGTATGAGAAGGTGCATGCGGCATGGGAAGATTTTGCGCATTTACCCAGCCGATTGCCGCCGGAGTTGCAGCAGCGACACGCATTTTTATACGAGCAGCGAATTCTGGAGGCAAAACGTGGTGGCTGGAATGTTGAACTGGGAGACGATGATTAATCAGCTGGCAATATTTTTGCGGGAAACTTGATGACCCTTGCCGGACTGGCAGGGCGTTCCTTGGTTATCATGACACGTAGCGCCAGTGGAAATTCCTGCTGTAGGCGTAACATTGTTGATTCCTGGTTTTCTCTATAAAAAACCGCATCATAAGTAACCGATTGATCCAGAGCGTTTCTTTCCCACGAATGGAAGTTCTGCCAGGCAATATCCACCCAGCACCTGTGCTGATTATCAATAAAAACAAATTCCTCTGCGTCAATAATTGCCAGAATCTGCATGCTGCGGATGGGAACAAATAGCTGCCCGGCGTGACATCTGGCGAGCAGCTGGACTGCCATATTATAGGTGGTGGCAGGCAGGGTGCGCTGTTCGCGGCTGACCTCGGTTTCGCGATAACAGGTGATTTCCATGTGTTCAACCCCGGTAACTTTCTATCAGAAAATAATAAACGGAATCGTGGTCGGGGTGAGAGGATTTGAACCTCCGGCTCCTGCGTCCCGAACGCAGTACTCTACCAGGCTGAGCTACACCCCGACTGTTTGTTTTGCACGCTTCAGAATCCGGCGCAGACATTTCCTTCTATTGACCGAAAAGAGATGATAAGAGCTATGATCATTTCTGGTGTATGACAAGGGAGAAGGAAGCGGTGTAACCTG
>JAVVEX010000096.1:0-7315 GCA_032251195.1 Nitrosomonas sp. | reverse complement strand
TCATGATTCAACTCCCTATATCGTTGATCTAAAAGCATTTGGCAGAAATTGCTGAAAATAGTTCAGAGGCATAAAGAATAATTTAACGATGGATGTCGAACGAAGATCGTGATTACCGGGCAAAGAGTGCTGATAAATGGCCAGCTTGTTTCATCCCCAGCCCGGTGTCATATTATGACTGATTGATTTCAGTTTCCTCTGAAGGTTTCTGATCATGTGCCTGATGCCCGGAAGGATCGGTAAATAAATCATTCAGCAGTTGGATATAATCGTTGGCATCATCTTTTACCTGAGCCAGCACCCGCTGATTGCCAGAATTCCAGCCCGCCGGTTTTTGCAGAAACATTGGTCGGTAACCTGCGGTACTTTTACGGAAAGCCTGACTGAACTGTTTGCCGGCATTATGATCGTGCCCAAACTCATTCGGAATTTTGTTCAACATGCTGCCTGCTACTTTGCTACGCACAGAAAAATGGATATACCCAGCAAAAACAAGGGATAGCGCTGCTGCCACCAGTGATGACGTTTCGCTGGAAGCCAGGCCAGCAAAACAGTTTTGTACGAGAT
This sequence comes from Nitrosomonas sp., assembly GCA_032251195.1. Classification (GTDB taxonomy): domain Bacteria; phylum Pseudomonadota; class Gammaproteobacteria; order Burkholderiales; family Nitrosomonadaceae; genus Nitrosomonas. Next base: position 6,748 of record JAVVEX010000096.1, on the reverse strand, counting down.
GCCAGCTATCCGTCAGCGTCAGCGTTGTGCCGGCCAGCACCAGCAACAGGCCAAATATAATCCCGTCAAATAGGAATACCTTGCTTTTCCATTGATCCAGCATGGTTTTTAATTTGTTGACCGTCTGATTTTCAATGGTATCTGCAGTTTGTTCCAGCATGGCCGCGATGCGATAGGAACGTTCGATCTCGATTTGTTGCATACGTGCATAGATATCAGTCAGATCTTCCTCGCGCTTTCTCTCGAAACGTTCCCGGATTTGTGGATCTTCGATCGGTGTGGCGGCATTTTCATCATAAATACGATAAAAACGCCCCGCCAGCAGTCCGGATTGCGCCAGTGATCGCTGCCAGGCAGATACGACTTCCTCTGGATTGTCTTCTCTGGCAGTAACATCGATCTGATTGAGAATGTATAAAAATTTGTTGGCATCCGGGCGATTGATGGTAGAAGTCACCAGATACTCCAGTGTGTCATGCATCGCACCAGGTTCCGGGTGGCGTGCATCAAAAAAGACCAGCACCAGATCGGAAAGATCTATGATGTGTTGTGTTAGCCGCAAGGTGGAAGTACGCTGATTGTCGGCATCGAACCCCGGGGAGTCGATGAGGATTTTGCCCCGGATTTTGTCCGATGGGCAGGTTTTGAGCTGTATGTAAGCATCAATGCGTTGCGGGCCAGCCTCGGCAATTTCATCGATGCTATGGCTGATCTGGTAGAACGGAAAACGGGGATCGGCATCCAGAGCCACGCCAGGCAAGTTTTTGACTTCATCATGACGGCTATAGCATACGACCGTAAATTTATCGTCGACAGCCTGATTGCCGGTTCGCTGCAGGTGCATGCCAAGATAGGAATTGATGAAGGTTGATTTTCCGGATGAAAACGTGCCAAGTACCGCAATCATGGGCCACCATGTTACTGAAGTAGCATAGGTTTCATCCTGGTTTAGCAGGCCAATATCCTGCGCGACCTGGTCAAGTTTTCTAAAGCTGTGAACGGCCCTGGCCAGCACTGGATTGTCCGGATGTTCTTCAGCCAGATGTTTTTCCAGATTGGCGAGATGCCTGATGACGTTGGTTTTACTCATATCAGATATTCCTTTGTAGGTTGGTTGGTGGAAAGTCTGCAATCCTGCTGTAATCAAAGGTTGCAGTATTTTTGTTGTCCAGTGGTGAGAAATCAGTGTATTTCGGCCAGCAGTTTTTCCATGGTTGTTTCAGCTTGGTGTAAATAATGTTTTCCAAATAAATTTAGATGGTTGAGGATATGATACAGATTATAAAGTTGTTTGCGCGTTCGGTAGCCGTCATCCAGTGGCCAGGCTGACTGATAGGCAGCATAAAAATCTGCTGAGAATCCGCCAAACAGCTCGGTCATGGCCATATCTGCTTCACGATCGCCGTAATAGACTGCAGGATCAAATACAACCGGTTGACCAGTGCTGGTAAACGCATAATTGCCGCTCCATAAATCACCATGCAATAAAGATGCTGCCGGCAGATCGTCAAAGAAATATGCCAGATTATCCATTAGCCGTTCCCCGAGTTGCTGTAGGCGGCCAGCGTAACCATTTTTTCTGGCCAGCCTGAGCTGAAAACCAAGGCGATGTTGTTGCCAGAATGATATCCAGTCAGTCGTGAGCGTGTTTTTCTGCAGCGTAATGCCAATTGTGTTGTCAGTCTCCCAGCCGAACCGATCGGTTGTGTGGTGATGCATACTGGCAAGCATCATCCCCAATTCCGACTGGTTTCCACGGTTCTGTAGCGGGATAAATTCAAGTGCGAGCCAGGCAAAATCCTGCTCGATTCCATGACAAATTGGCCGAGGGACACGAAGTGTGGTGGATTGTCCGATCTCCTGAAGGCCCGAGCTTTCACTCGCAAACATCGGTAGATAACGGGCATGGTTGAGTTTGATGAAGAACCGTTGCCCCCGGCCTTCAAGGCAATATGTCTGGTTGATACAGCCGCCGCCTATGGGTATGACATGCTCGGGAGCGAATGCCGGATCATCAACTGTTGCTGCAATCTTGGCAGTAATACCGAGCCATGGGGTAGATGAAACTGACTGATCCGGTACGTGCAGCATAGCGACAATATTATTGGATTATCAATTGTTTTGCTCGCTCGATCGCCTGGCGAACCTGAGCGGGTGCGGTGCCGCCAGGATGATTGCGGCTTTGCAACGAGCCTTCAATGGTCAGAATAGCAAAGACATCTGCCTCGATGATCGCTGAAAATTGTTTCAGTTCCATCAATGAAAGCGCACTGAGATCACATTGCCGGTTTTCAGCAGTACGAACAGCGCCTGCCACAACTTCGTGCGCATCACGAAACGGCATGCCTTTTCTGACCAGATAATCGGCGAGATCAGTTGCGGTAGCGTAACCACACAGCGTGGCCTGTCGCATGGCTACCTTGTTGACCTGTATACCTGCCATCAGATCAGTATAAATGCGCAAGGTGTCTTTCAGTGTGTCGACAGTATCGAACAATGGTTCCTTGTCCTCCTGGTTGTCCTTGTTGTATGCCAATGGTTGCGATTTCATCAATGTGAGTAGCGCTACCAGATGACCATTGATACGGCCGGTTTTGCCACGAACCAGCTCGGGTACATCGGGATTTTTTTTCTGAGGCATGATCGATGAGCCGGTGCAAAATCGGTCAGCCAGCTGGATGAAGCCGAATGAGGGACTCATCCACAGAATCAATTCTTCTGACAGACGCGATAAATGTATCATGATGAGTGCGGCGCAGGCGCAAAATTCGATGGAAAAATCCCGGTCTGAGACCGCGTCGAGCGAGTTCTGACAAATGCCATCAAATTCGAGTTCCTTCGCGACGGCCTCCCGGTCGATCGGGTAGCTGGTGCCAGCGAGCGCTGCTGCTCCCAGCGGCAACTGATTGATACGTTTCCGACCGTCCTGAAGGCGTTGCGCATCGCGTTGCAGCATTTCGAAATACGCCAACAGATGGTGACCAAAGGTAACTGGTTGCGCAACCTGCAAATGTGTAAAACCCGGCATGATGGTATCAGCGTGTTGTTCGGCCAGCGCCAGCAATGCCTTTTGCAAAGCACGTATCAGAGTGATAATCTCGTCGGTGGCGGCACGCAAATACAGACGAATATCAGTTGCGATTTGATCGTTGCGCGAGCGTGCGGTATGCAATTTCTTGCCGGCATTGCCGATTAGCGCAGTGAGCCGATGTTCGATATTCAGATGCACATCTTCACGTTCAACCTGCCAGTCAAACTGGTTGTTGCTGATTTCGTCACGAATCTGCTTTAGACCATCCTCGATCGCGGCAAGATCGTCGCTGCCGATAATGCCGGTTGCCGCCAACATACGTGCATGTGCAAGTGACCCCTGAATATCATATTCAGCCAGTTTGTAATCAAACCCGACCGAGGCGGTATATCTTGCCACCAATTGCGAAACCGGTTCATTGAACCGGCCTGACCAGTTTTTTTTATCTTTTTCCATCATGTTTCGCCTCTTGAATGAATTGTGGGTATTCCTGAAAACCCAGAGTGCCAGACAAGACCGGGTACGAATAAAAAATGGCGATGCAGCCTATAACGGGCAGGTGAGGAGCTATTTTTCATAAGCAATGAATTATTGTAACGTAACGGGTTGAGCGGGTAATGCCGGAAATGGATGATCGCAGATCCAGATTTTTCTGACTGCGCTCATGTGTCATCTCGTATCATTTTACCGGGAAACCAGCCGGATTTTTAGATACGATTCACTAAATATGCAACACTTGTTGTATAAATACCCTGAATGTTTACCGCCACACTTCCCCTTTGAAAAAGAATGATGGATAATCGGTCGTTTTCATTTGTGGCGTTCATCTGTTTATTTTCTAAGGAGCAATGTTTATGTCGGATCAATATGCAAAAAATGAGGGCGATCAGTCCAAGGATAAAATAGAGTGGAGCAAACCTGCATCACTATTGAATATTTTGGGTAAGAAATATGCGCCTATTGCTGACCTTCAGCAAAAACAGCTGCCTTCCTGGTCAATTCTGGTATTTCTGGCCGTGTTGCTACTCGTGTTCATCTGGAAACAGATCGCTGTCAACCAGGCTGAATCCCGCTTGGAAAAAGGGCAATCTCAAATTGCCCAGCAACTCGAGCTGGAACGTGACGACCTGATGAAAAAAGCCCGCGAGTATGCCGACCGCCAATATAAAAATGAAGAAGAGCGTTTTGGGACTGTGCTGGCCTGGGCAGTGCGGAGCGAATTGCTGCGCAACAATCTGGATCAGATCGATCAATATTTGAACGAGCTTGTCAAGACCAAGGATACCGAACGGGTAGTGCTGATCAGCGAGGAAGGCAAGTTGCTGGTTTCCACCGATAAAAGACTGGAAGATAAAGCGGCGGCAAGTGTCTATCCCAAAGAAGTGCTTAATCAGCGCAAAGTAACGATGACGTCGGACGATAAAGGTAGAAAAATGCTGGTTGTGCCGGTTATGGGATTGAATTCCCGTTTGGGAACAGTGGTTATCAGCTATAACCCACCATCATTACTGAAAAGGTAATTTTTCCGACTTGCGCATCAAAAAAGCCTCCAATCAAGTCGGAGGCTTTTTTTTGCTTATTCTATCTCCTTATCTTGAGCGCACAATGCGTGCGCCGAGTAGCTCCAGTTTCTTTTCAATTTGTTCGTAGCCGCGATCCAGATGATAAATCCGGCTGATCTCGGTTTCTCCTGTAGCAACCAGGCCTGCAATCACGAGACAGGCGGACGCGCGTAAATCGGTTGCCATTACCTTGGCGCCACCAAGTCCAGCGGTGCCAGAAACAATAGCGGTATTGCCTTCGACATGAATATTAGCATTGAGCCGTTGTAATTCCTGGATATGCATGAAACGATTTTCGAAAATTGTTTCCGAGATAACTGCCGTTCCCTCTGCAATAGTATTCATCGCCATGAATTGTGCCTGCATATCGGTGGGAAAAGCAGGATATGGCGCCGTGCGCAGGCTGACGGCACGAGGTCGGTGATTCATGCTGAGATGAATCCAGTTTTCTCCGGTATCAATAATGGCACCCGCTTCGACAAGTTTATCCAAAACAGCATCCAGCAGAGTTGCGCGGGTATGTGTGAGATGAATTTCGCCACGGCACGCTGTCACCGCAGTCAGAAAAGTTCCGGTTTCAATGCGATCAGGCATCACGGCGTGTAGCCCGCCACATAACCTGTCCACACCTTCAATAACAATAACATCACTGCCCGCGCCTTGTATTTTGGCACCCATGCCGATGAGGCAATTGGCAAGATCAATCACTTCCGGCTCACGTGCGGCATTTTCGAGTATGGTTGTGCCATGTGCCAGTGTAGCCGCCATCATCAAGTTTTCAGTACCCGTGACGGTAACAATATCCATAACGATACGCGTGCCTGACAATCGATCAGCGCTCGCTTGAATATATCCCTGCTCAATACTGATTTTGGCGCCCATCGCTTGCAACCCCTTGATATGCTGATCTACCGGACGTAAGCCGATTGCACAGCCGCCCGGCAGAGAGATGTGCGCCTGCCCGACACGTGCCAGCAGGGGACCCAGCACCAGAATAGCAGCACGCATGGTTTTGACCATTTCATAAGGTGCCACCGGATTGACGATACTGGCAGCTGAAAACGCAATATCGCCACCCTCATTTGCCAGAATATGCACACCGATCTGTTCGAGAAGCGCCATCATGGTCGCCACATCCTGCAGATTAGGAATATTTTGTATTACCAGGGTTTGATCGGTCAACAGTGATGCGCACATTATGGGCAAGGCCGCATTTTTAGCGCCAGAAATGCTGATTTCACCACAAAGTTCCTGCCCTCCCTGAATAATGAGCTTTTGCATGAATTTGGAGTTGAAATTTAAATTAGTAAAAAACCACTATGATCAATATCAGCGCAGTATATAACAGAGATAGGGGGAAACCGTTTTACGAGTGACAAAATTCGGTCTTTAGAAACGTCCGATGAGGTCGGACTGGACTCGGACAGCTTCCTTGTCCTCGCCTGGATTGATTTTAGCGGTATCGATGTGGAGATGATCAGCTTGATTTGTGCTGCCACAAAACAGTGGTGCGGTGGATTGAAACGTGTCAGTGCTGGCATTAATGCCCGGAGCGGGCCGAAAAGATCATCAAAGGCACCAGGGGTTACCCGAGAATTCAATGACGATACTTTCATCGGCCTTATTCGGTACGCGCACATAACAAGGCATTGTGCGCAGTTGCGGCTGCTCCGTGTGATACTTATCCCATCGTTTCTTTTTTCAGTTGCGCATGAGGATAGGTTAACTATTTAATTACATGAGCAAACAGACTGCAATAGGATGGGCGTATAGTACAGTACAAATTTTTACTGGTTATGTGCTATGGGTGCGGTACCACAGCATCGAATTGAATATTACTGCTCCTGGAATATTACCTATTGTTACGGGAATCTGATTCCATAGCCACCATTGTGGAATGGTTACATCTGCGCCAGATAGTATCCCTATCGGGAACACAAACATATTAACCACGGCATGTTCAAATCCAAGCGCAAAGAAGGTTGCGATCGGTAGCCAGATCAGCATCACCTTGCCGGGAACACTACGTGATGCTTTGGCAAAAACCGACCCGAGGCTGACCAGCCAAGTACATAATATAGGCTATGTCGCAATTAATTGTTGAATTGAGCGTCCAATGTGTATCGGTATGTAAAAAGAGGGGCGCACCATGAAA
>JAVVEX010000095.1:0-7397 GCA_032251195.1 Nitrosomonas sp. | reverse complement strand
AGCTTGCCTCCTGGCACTTCGTCAGAGACGAGTGGGCTGTCGCGCCGGTGGTTGACATAAAACAAGCGATCTATGAGCGAGGCCCAGTGGCCGCCGCCGTCTGCGTCAATTCGGCTTGTCTATTGGGTGCGTTTTCCGATTTTCGCAATGTATTAAACTTTGTGATCGGGGAAAATACGACCGATGATTACGCGAGAAACATTATCCTGCGCAATTTTTTACAACGCAGCCGCTATCATGACAGCAACGTCATCAGTTTACTGACGGCAGCAATCGAAGATAACGGGTTTAAACGTAAAACCCCTCAGTTACCGCATTACTTGCAGTCGGCGCCCGCCAGTAGTCTACATCTGTATAAAAAACTGCAGACCAATGCCGACTTCAGACAAAAACTGGTGCATCAGGTATTTACTGAAATCGACCAGGCAGAACAGTGGTCTGAAAAATTCCTGCTTGCAGGCAAGCTGGATCCGGTGACCTTTCCAGTCACCTTGATCCACGGCAGCCATGACAACGTGATTCCAGCCAGTGAATCACAATCCCTGCACGAGGAATTAAGTCATCTCGGCAAGCCTGGCGCACTTCTGTTGAGCAGATTGCTGGATCACGGTGATTTGACGATCAACCTCGACCTGTTCTCCGAACTCGATAAACTGGCACGCAGCTTTGGATCATTTATCGGGCATTGCCAGCAATAAATGAAAAGTATGATTACGGATGATTTTTGGGTGAAGCATCCTTTTATCGCGAATGTATTTGAAGAACTCCGGGCAGAGACATCCATCAAGACAAGCGCCCCATCTTTCCACACTGATAATCAGCCATCGCCTGGCTGATCTCTTCTGATGTATTCATGACAAATGGCCCACTGCCGACGATTGGTTCGTCAATCGGTTCACCGCAGAGCAGCAAGATTGTGGCATTATCCGCGCGATCAATACGCAGGATATTTCCTGACCGCTCAAATAATCCGACTTCAGCGGCTTTGATCACTGATTCAGAATCACGCATATGTACCGTACCTCTGAGCACCACCAGCACGGTCGTATAATGATCAGGCACGGCCAGGTCAACCGGCTGCTCACTCGTCAAACGCAAGTCCCACATATGAATAGGTGTAAATGTTTGAGCCGGCCCTTTTACGCCGGCATATTTCCCTGCGATAACCCGCACCCTGCCCTGATCGAATGGCAGAGTCACAACCGGAATCTGGCTGTTCAAGATACTCTGATACCGCGGTAACGCCATTTTGTCTTTGGCAGGCAAGTTGACCCAGAGCTGAATCATTTCGAATAAACCACCCCGTTGCGCGAAATTGCGCCCGTGAAATTCTTCATGCACGATGCCGGAGGCTGCCGTCATCCATTGCACATCACCGGGACCGATGCTGCCACCGCCACCCGAGGAGTCACGATGCTCAACCTCACCCGCATATACCACGGTCACGGTTTCAAAGCCGCGATGTGGGTGCTCGCCCACGCCCAAACGCTCGCTGGTGGGTGGAAATTCTATCGGCCCGGCATAATCGAGTAACAAAAACGGGCTGAGCGCCGCGCCCAGTGCTGGATAAGAAAATAATGTCCGCACAGGGAAACCGTCTCCTACCCAATGGCGACCCGTGCCACGCTGGACACAGCGGAGTTTTTTTATCGTTGGATAACGGCTCGATGTCGTCATGGTTTCTCCATTGGCTTGTCATATCACTTGTCGAGAAATTTTACGCTTTTCTTGTTTCAAGGCAGCAACTCGGTGTAACTTATTGATTAAACTATGGTGGCACAAATATTGCTTATAAAAAGAATAATATATTTTTTAGTGCAGCATGATTATGGCAACGATAACAGAACACACTTTTTCTTAGAGACTGTTTGTAAATTCTGGATTCTGGCATTAATGCAGGACGTCTCTAAAAATTCAGAGTCTTAAACAAAACGTGGCAAGAGCAAAAAATATTGACGCAGTATGTGATTGACATGCAAGGAGATATTTTTTTATGAATAACAACATATTGTAACAAAATATAGATTTTTAGAGATGTCCTGTAGTGATTTTTTGCAATAGCAGACGATATTGCAAATAAACAAAACGCACCGACAGCGCAATCTGCGCAAATAAAGATGGCGGTCTCGGTAACCGTGACGAACACCTTACAAGTACTGCCAAATGCCGACAAATTTATGCTTACCGCAGATTGGTGAATTATAATTTTTATTTACAATAGGAATATGAACAGAAAAATGCGTTATCTGATTATTGCTGTATTTATTGCATCCAGTGTCTGGTTTTACTTCACGCCGCACATGGCTGTCAGCAAAATTGAATCGGCCATCGAGGCAAAAGATACCGCCAGGTTGTCGGAATATATCAGTTATCCCGAGCTTAAAGAAAGCCTAAAAGCCGAATTTAACACCACGCTCTCCACAACAGCCGGGCAAAAAATCAATACTGATCCGTTCAACGCCTTGGGTGCCGCTCTGGTAGCCGGTTTCGTTGATCCGATGATCGATACCCTGGTGACGCCAGAAGGGTTGGCAATGATGATGAAAGGCAATGTTTCACGGAATAACAAACATACGTCAGCATCATCGAATCCTTCCGATACGGATATCCAGATATCGACCTTCTATGAAGATTTCAACCATTTTATCGTTGTTGCATCACCGCTAGACGCGCCGAATGAACCGGTTAAACTGGTTTTCAACCGGCACGGATTATTTTCCTGGAAATTATCGAGTGTGCGGCTGCCTTAGTGGTGGCAATCAACCAGGGCAATCAACCAGGGCAATCGGGTTTAAATTTATTATTCATTAAAACAGTATGTTATGAACCATAAAATTGGCAAAATTGCTTGTTTTTTGATTAACTTAAATTCTCGACACCTTTAACCTTATGATTAACAATCAAACTTAAAAGTCAAGATAATTTAAGCCCGATTGCCCTGGGCAATCAACCGGACACAGTAGAATGCAATATCAAAATAATATAGAATTTCAATCTAATTATTGTAAATTTTATTTTTAAATCAATTCCTTCTTTATAAGTATTGGAATTTTTTCCAAAAATGGCCATGGATACCCAAACACTTGCAGTCAATGATGCGGATCAATTTTTTGAGTTGAAAATTTTGTTGCCTAAAACGCGACAAACCATTACGCACCGTTTGGTGTCTGAGTGCACCGTTGGTAGTGATGCGGGAAATGATCTGGTTATCGATGATCCGGTGATTGCCGGTCAACATGCAAGAATATTTGTTTCCGATTTTTCCGATGTGTTTATAACGCCGATAGGCGATGCCGTGGTCGCCCTGAATGGCATTGTCGTGCAAAGCTCGGTGTGTATCAAAGATGGTGACTGGATCGTGCTGGGCGCAACGCCCTATCAAATTTAGATTGATGCTTCCCGTATTACCAAAAAACCTCAGCAGCAGGAAAGTAACAATGCTGACTTTGATCTTCGGACAAAATCACTCGTCACCATCGGACGTTCTGCACAATGCGATATTGCCATTGCATCGCCTTTGGTTTCACGTACACATGCAAAATTAATAAAAGAACCATCGGGCTGGGTAATTGAAGACTGTGACAGCACCAATGGCACCTTCATCAACGCGCAGCGTATACAAGGCCGGCACAAGCTCGAGGCGCAGGATTACGTGGCGATTGCCGCATTTGAATATCTGTTTACCGGTGAGAAATTCGCCGCCTCGAAGCAAACCGGACAAGTCCGGATAGAGGTGCGCAATCTATCCAAAGTGATTGAAGACAAGGGCAGGAAGGAATCAAAGCACTTGCTCAGGAATATCAGCTTTACGATTGAGCCGGGTGAATTCGTCGGCGTTTTCGGCACCAGCGGTTCTGGTAAATCCACTTTGCTGGATGCGCTCAACGGGCGAAGGCCGGCAACCTCGGGACAAGTTTTATATAACGGCACAGATCTGTACGAAGCTTTTGACTTGTTCCGGACCGCCATAGGTTATGTGCCGCAGCAGGATATTGTGCATCGCAATATCATTATGCAGCATGCATTGAAATACACGGCCAAATTGCGTTTGCCGCCCGACACGTCGGATGCCGAGATGAATGACAATGCAACGCATGTGCTGGATAAGGTGGGATTGGCTGAAAAGGCGAATTTTCTGGTTAATACGCCTGCGCCATTGAGTGGCGGCCAACTTAAGCGTGTCAGCTTGGCGGTAGAGCTGGTGGCAAATCCCAATGTGCTGTTTCTGGATGAAGTCACCAGCGGTCTGGATGCGGGTACGGATAAAAAAATGATGGAGTTATTCCGTAGCCTGGCCGACGATAAAAAAACGGTGATCTGTATCACGCACACACTGGAAAATATCGAAACGTGTCAACTGGTTGTTCTGCTGCATCAGGGCCGTCTGGTCTTTTTTGGTCCACCACAAGCTGTGCTCGGCTACTTTAATATCGGGCGGCTATCAGATGTTTATGAGGCGCTGGAAAGCAAGCCCGCAGCTTTCTGGGCTGAAAAATATCAGGCTTCAAGTTTTTATCAGCGTTATGTTGATGCGCGCCGAACGCCCGAAAGCAAGCCCCACCACCATCCCAAAACCCAGTCGGAGAAAAAAACTCCGGCTAGGGATCTGTTTGGCTGGCGACAATCACGCACGTTAATGAGCCGTTATTTCGAGTTGCTGATGTCGGACAAGCGCAATATGCTGTTTCTCGTTTTACAGGCGCCCCTGATTGCATTAGTGGTGGGACTGGTATTTCAGCTTGACGAGAAACTGGCGGTACGCGCGGCGACCGAAAGTCAGATTGTTTTTATTTTGGCGTTATCCGTCATCTGGTTTGGATGTATTAATTCGGTCAGGGAACTGGTCAAAGAACTGCCGATTTATTTACGGGAGCGATCGGTTAATCTCGGAATTGCCCCTTACGTCCTTAGCAAGCTGATTCCTTTGACAGCTATTTGTTTTCTGCAATGCCTGTTACTGCTTGGTGTGCTCGAATTATTTCTTGCCATTCCAGGGGATTTAATGGCGCGTTTTATCGCGCTGTTTGCGACGGCTGTCGCTGCGACAGCAATGGGGTTGTCGGTCAGTGCTTTTGTGAGTTCGAATGATAAGGCGATGACAATGATTCCAATGTTACTGGTTCCACAGATCATATTGGCGGGTGCGGTAGTTAAGCTGGAAGGCGTGGCGCTTTGGATCGCGAAATCAACAATGATTTCATACTGGGGATTTGAGGCGATGAAAACAACACTATCCGATGAGGTAAAAGAGGCGCGGAATAATTTTACAGGTGAATTGATTTTAACAGTCAATAACAGCATGGCAGAAGGCTTGTTCGCTCTCGCTGGCCTGACCATGGTCTTCCTGATTATTACACTCATAGGTTTAAAACTCAAAGATAAGGCGAACTGACAAAATGACACAACCGAGCGAAAAAAACCACACGTGCGCCAAGTGTGGCACCCAAACCGAGGAACAGCAGGCAGTCGCCAATGAGTACAGATGTCCGCAATGTGATTATGAGCTGGCGCATCTGGATGTCTCGGCCAATGGTGCGATCCGTGGCATATTTGGCTGGCTGAAGGAAACAAAGGCAGAAATTGGTGGGCGATACCAAGTTGAAACCGTGCTGGGAAAAGGTGGTTTCGGAGCGACTTATCTGGTCACTGACCAGCGAGTCCAAGGAAAACGCTGGGCATTGAAAGAAATTCCCGAAATGTTGTTTGATGAGTATGAGGTTTCTTTGTTAAGTCAACTCGACCACCCTGCTATCCCGATCATTGTCGACCGGTTTACTGATGAAGGGATGGTGTATCTGGTGTTGAAGTTCGGCGGCACAAAAACGCTGGCGACTGAATGCAGGAAAAATCAAACCATCGAGTATTCTCGACTTAAACCCTGGATTTTGCAAATTGGCAATGTGCTTGAATATTTGCACAGCCGCAACCCGCCGATTATTCATCGGGATTTAAAGCCTGAGAATATCCTGATTGATGATGAACACAGAGTCATGCTGATTGATTTCGGGATAGCCAAGGCATCAGTTGCCGCTTCTGTAACCCGCACCTTGGGCAGAGCTGCGTCGCATGGCTTCAGCCCGCCTGAGCAAGTCATGGGAACGGGCACCGATGTGCGTTCTGATATCTATTCTTTCGCCGCCACGATATATTTTTCTCTGGCGGGAAAAACACCTGTCGCAGCCCATGAGCGCGTTGCAGGTGCGTTACTGCAAGCGCCTGGCGAGCTGGCTTCCGGTATTCCACCCGAAGTAAATGCGGCAATCATGAAAGCATTAAGCCTGAATATCAACGAACGTCCTCAAACGATTGCTGATTTTCTAAAGGCATTTACCGGAAATGGCGCGGCTGCCAATCCTTCAGGCAATGCGTTGGATGCCAGCAAAACAGTACAAATCTCGAAAATTCAATTCGGCCCTGTTCTCAAAGAAGGGTTATCACACGCAGCATCGTCGTCAGGTCAACAAATTCAGTCGCCAATTCCCAATAAAAACAGATCCGGATTAATCGGCGCTGCTGTCACAGTAGTTGTACTGGGCGCAGGCGGCACATACTGGTTCATCGGCAACCAGGGCGATGATAGTCCGGAAGGGACGCCTGGGCACAGTGAAGCAGTCGTCATAGAGCAGCCGAAAAATCCTCTGTTGCCGACACCAGCTGCCATTGCCCCTGAGGCACCAGCGCCAATATTGACGAATGCTCCTTCGGCACTTGATATTCTCAACGAGCGCATTGAATCCAAAGGCTTAAAAGATGAAGCAGAAGAGGAAAAACAAACGGCTGAGAAAAAATTAAAAGCCGAAATTGCCGCCAGGCACGCCAAAGAAGAGCGTGCCAGAAAAATTGCTGCGGAGCGTGCGGCTGCCGCGAAAAAAGCAGAACCTAAAGCGAGTTGGGGGAATCAGCAACAAGGCAGTTTTTAGGGTAATTTTATTGCCAAAGGATTCGAAACTGGATTTTTAGAGACGCCCTTGTGTTCTTTTCCGGCAAAAACCATGTCTCTGGTTATAATATTCTGGAATTATTTGAATTTGCATCAACCAGTTTCGATACATTGCCAGGAGGCAGTTAATTTAGCAGTTTGGTCGTTATTTGTTAAAACGTAAAAAAGGGGAAACATTTATGATAGCTCAATATTTACAACAGTATAAATTATTGCGTGGCATTATCACTGTATATATCGCAGTACATGCAGCATTTTTCGTACCTCAGGCATTTGCCGATGTGTCATCTCCCGGTAGTTATGGTCTAAAAATTTATAATGTTAACTCAATCTTGTACCCTTTCGTTCAGACGTATATTCGAACCTTTGATCACAATAAACAAGGCTATGTCACAATTAATTGTTGAAATTGCCTTGTTTTCCCAAGAGCTGATAAAAAACAGAAAGTTGGTGTGAT
>JAVVEX010000094.1:0-7547 GCA_032251195.1 Nitrosomonas sp. | reverse complement strand
CCGGCAGATCTTTGCGCGCTACCACGCCATCCTGGACGAAGGTAGCGCAATAAATCCAGAAGCAAAACGAGAAGGGGCGCGGCGCGGGCGCATCAAACAAACCCCAGCAATCAACCTGCTGCGCCGAATGCGTGAACATGCGGACGAGGTGCTGCGCTTTGTGACTGACCTTCGCGTACCTTTCACAAACAATCTGGGTGAACGCGCGATCCGAATGCCTAAAGTGAAACAAAAAATCTCCGGCTGCTTCCGTACCCTCAACGGGGCGGAGAACTTCTGCATCATCCGTTCTTACCTCGATACCATGCATAAGCAGAGCCACAACACGTTCGAATTGCTTCGCCACGCCTTCATGGGTAATCCACTTCAGCCTGCCTCATGCTGAACTGTCACGTTTTTTAATTATTTCCATGTCAAGACAAACAACCCAAACAATCGCTATCATCCCCGCGCGCATGGGATCGACCCGTTTCCCGGGCAAACCCTTGGCACCATTGCTATCCCGCACCATGCTGGAGCATGTTTATAAGCGTGTTGCCATGAGTCAATCACTGTCAGCCACTTATATTGCCACCTGTGATGTCGCTATCCAGCAGGCAGCAATAGCATTCGGCGCGCGCGTCATCATGACCTCCGACCGCCACGAACGCGCCAGTGACCGCATTGCGGAAGCTGCTGCCCAAATCGAGGCCGATCTGATCGTCATGGTACAGGGTGATGAACCCATGGTGCATCCATCCATGATCGATGCCGCCATCGCACCCTTTCATGACGACCCACAACCAGCTTGCGTCAATCTCATGCGCCGGATCGACAACGAAGACGATTTCCGTAATCCCAACACCATCAAGGTTGTCATGGATAACCGTGGCAATGCCCTCTATATGACTCGCCAGCCGATTCCGACACTCACCAAAGCTGGTTTTGCCGCAACATCTGCCTACAAACAGGTCTGCATTATCCCGTTCACGCGAGCCTGCCTGGAAGCGTACAGCAACCTGTCACCAACACCGCTGGAACAACTCGAATCCATCGATATGCTGCGTCTGATGGAACACGGCTATCCGGTCAAAATGGTGGAAACCTGCTGCGATACGCAAGCAGTCGATACCAAGGAAGACCTGGAACGTGTCGCCGCATTACTGGCGAATGACCCCTTGATCAAACAATACTGAAATTTACATGTCTCTCAAAAAACGTCTCGTTCAATGCGAATTGACCATTGGGTCGTGGATCACACTCGGGCATCCCGCCATCGCGGAAATCATGGCCGGCGCTGGCTTTGACTGGCTGGTACTTGATGCAGAGCACAGCGTGCTGGAGTTGAGTGAGATACAAACCCTGATCCAGGTGCTGGATGGCCAACAGTGCCCGGCAATTATACGTCTCACCTCCAACCATCCCGACCAGATCAAGCGAGTCATGGATGCCGGCGCAACTGGCGTTATGGTGCCGATGATAAAATCTGCCGAAGATGCCATGGCCGCAGTCAACTCGGTTTATTATCCGCCCCTAGGCAATCGTGGCGTTGGTCTGGCGCGCGCGCAAGGCTACGGCGCCGGTTTTCCTGCCTACCAGCAATGGCTGAAGGACAACGCAATCGTCGTCGTCATGATCGAACACATTGAAGCAGTCAAAAACATTGATGCTATTTTATCGGTAGAAAATATCGATGCCTATATCATCGGCCCATATGACTTATCGGGCTCGATGGGGCGTCCCGGAGAGCTCGATCACCCGGATGTACAGGCAGCAATCGAGCAAGTGCTGCAAGCAGGTCTTCGCCACCAGAAAGCGGGCGGCATACATGTCATTGAATCCGATCACGCCATGCTGAAACAGCGTATTCAGGAAGGATTTACTTTTCTGGGGTACAGCCTGGATATCCGCATGCTCGATTCCCTTTGCCGCACCCATCTGCAAATCATCAAGGCAGCGTTATGAACAAAATCATTATTTCCACATCTTCCTTCAACCTCGATAATAACCCGGTCATACAGCAGCTACTGTCACATGGTATCAACATCACCTCCAACCCTTACCGGCGCAAGCTGACTGAAGATGAAATCATGACATTATTGGGCAGTGATACTGTAGGGTTGATCGCAGGGGTAGAACCGCTTACCCGGCGGGTATTGTCCGCCGCGAGCGGCTTGCGAATGATTTCCCGCTGTGGTACCGGGCTCGACAATGTCGATCTGGAAGCGGTCGAGCAACTCAATATTCGTATCGCCAATACACCAGAAGCGCCAGCGCAGGCCGTTGCCGAACTGACATTGGGATTGATGCTTGCCTGCCTGCGTCAGATCCCGCAGACAGACCGACTAATTCGCCAAGGCGCATGGCCGCGTACTCAAGGCCATCTATTGGCAGCACAAACGATTGGCATTGTTGGATTGGGACATATTGGCCAACGTGTTGCCCGGCTTTGTCAGGCATTTGGTGCCAATGTCATTGCACATGACCCGTATCTGCAAGCCGCCACTGAAACGACCACGGAAGCAATTCCGCTGATTCCGCTGGAAAACTTGCTGATGCAGTCCGATGTGATCACGCTCCACCTGCCCTACTCCAGCAAAACCCATCATTTGCTTGATAAACACGCCATCGCACAAATAAAGCCCGGTGCAATTCTGATCAACGCCGCACGTGGCGGACTGGTGGATGAGGTTGCATTGGATGCGGCGCTCTCATCGGGACATCTCAGCACCGCAGCTCTGGACAGTTTTGAACAGGAACCCTATCACGGCGCATTGTGCAACCAGGATAATATTATACTGACTTCGCATATTGGCTCTCTTGCAAGCGAGGCGCGCCACCGCATGGAAATCGAAGCAGCGGAAAACCTGTGGACAGGGCTTATTCAAGTAGGAATCATCGATGCGGCAGATTGACAAATCACCAGCAGAAATAGCTGTCGTACTCGGTGCCGGTGGTTTTCTCGGCAGCCATGTGGCTGATACTTTATCTGCCGCTGGTTATCGGGTACGTCTGTTCGACCGCCACCACTCACCCTATCAGAGCGTGGATCAGGAAATGATCGTCGGTGATTTGATGAATCTCGACCAGGTAGTCGAGGCCATACGGGATGCTTCTGTTGTTTACAATTTCGCCGCCATTGCCGACATCGATGAAGCGCACAATCATCCACTTGCCACAGCCAATATCAATGTAATCGGTAACATGCATGCGCTGGAAGCGGCGCGTCTCGCAGGGGTACGGCGTTTCGTCTTTGCCAGCAGCGTTTATGTATTCTCCGAATCCGGCTCTTTTTATCGTGCCAGCAAACAAGCGGCTGAACGTTTTATCGAGACCTATCATGAACGTTATGGGCTGGATTACACTATTCTGCGTTATGGATCGCTCTATGGCCGCCGTGCCGACAAACGCAATGGTATCTATCGCATGCTGCATGAAGCCTTACAAAAACACGCCATCACTTATCACGGTAACGGTGATGCCATCAGGGAATATATCCATGTTGAAGATGCCGCACGTATGAGTGTACAGATACTCTCCCCCGAATTCGCCAATCGCCACCTTGTACTTACGGGACAGGAAAAGCTGCGGATACGCGATGTCATGACCATGATCGCGGAAATCATGCCCAGCAAGATCGAATTGCACTTCGATGATGTCAATCCTGCACATCATTACCAAGTCACGCCCTATGCCTTTCAACCGCGCATCGGGCGCAAACTGGTGTTAAATGAACATGTGGATCTTGGACAGGGATTGATCGACTGTATCCGTGAAATTCACCAGCAGATCAACCATGAACAGCCGGCGGATGGCACGGTATCCACCCTTTCCGACAATCGCGCATGAACCTGACAACCAAGCCAATCGATTACTGGCAGGCCATCATTTTTGATTTTGATGGCGTCATCGTCGAATCCGGAGACATCAAAACCGGGGCATTCGCGGAACTCTACCGCGAACACGGCGAGCAGATCGCACAGGCAGCGGTTGTCTATCATCGCGCCAACGGCGGTATGTCCCGCTACCGCAAATTTCACTACTTCCAACAGCATCTGCTGAAGAAGCCACCTTTAACCCAGGAGGAAGAGCGCATTCTTGACCAGCGTTTTTCCGAATTAGTAATGCAGGCAGTCATTGCCAGCGAGGCAGTCGCGGGCGCAGAAGTCTTGATCCACAAGGCCGCACAACAGATACCACTGTTTATTGCTTCCGGCACGCCGGAAAAAGAACTGTGTGGCATCGTCGAACAGCGCGGCCTTGCGCCCTTCTTTACCGCAGTGCGGGGCGCGCCTGCGCTCAAACAGGACATCATCGCCGATATTCTGTCGATGCACGGTTTCAATGCCGAACAAGTATTAATGATTGGAGACGCATTGGTTGATTACCAAAGTGCCCAGCAAAACGGCATTGCCTTTCTAGGCCGCGTGCGTCCGCAAGATGCCAATCCATTTCCGGATAAAGTTCAAATTGTGGCGGATTTACGCCCACTGACCAGTTGATCGACCGCCATTATTTTCATGACCGGCACAAACTGGCGAATGGTGTCGCACAGTTTGCGGCAACCTGTTTACTTGAAGCGCTCGCAAAGAATGATCAAGCCAGCCTGGTGCTACCCGGAGGACAAACACCTCGCGTCTACCTGGCACAACTGAGTCAGCAAAATTTGCCCTGGCAGAAAATTCACCTCACACTGAGCGATGAACGCTGGGTAAACGCAACCGATTCAAACTCAAACGAGAAACAGTTGCGTGAAATTTTCCTGCAGCGTATGCGCATCGCACCCCATTTCATTCCACTCAAAACAGCTCACCAGCATCCGGATGCCGCGATTGACACCGTTGATGCGCATCTGGCATCAATGCCACTGCCATTTGATCTGGCCATACTCGGTATGGGTGAAGATGGTCACATCGCCTCACTTTTCCCAGGCATGGCTCTTGATCTTGATAACACGCATCTTTGCCAGGCTGCCACGCCACCTACTGCACCCACCTTGCGAATCAGCTTGAGTTTCCGTGCCCTGGCCAAAAGCAGGCAGATATTGTTCATCATTCTCGGTAAAAGCAAAAGGCGGCTGCTCGATCATCTGACGACATCGACCGATACAGACATACCGTTTGTTAAACTTCTGCAGTATCAATCCGTCGAAATCTTCGAATCAGATGTGTAGGAATCGAGAAACAATAACTGGAACATTTTAGCTGTGCTGGCGGGTATGCTGCGATGTTGCCGGTCGTTTGCATCACATTGCATCCTGCCAGCGCACCCATATTTGTCCAACTTATTACTTCCCGGCTTCTTAACCGATCAACTGATCAATTTAAAAACCATGAACCCTTTACTTGTTGATCTTAATCGCCGCAGAATTTGTAAATCCGGCATAGGTGGATTGGGCGCATTGTTCATCGCGCCTTTCACCTTCTCCATGCACAGCTTCACCACCCCGATCAAACTGGCAAAGGTCGGCCCGCTACAATCACCGGATAAAAACAATGTACGCCTGCCAGCTGGTCTTACTTCCCGCATCGTGGCACGCTCAGAACAAAATCTGTTTGGCTATCGCTGGCATGGTGCGCCCGACGGTGGCGCGACTTTCCGTACATCCGATGGTGGCTGGATCTATGTTTCCAACAGCGAACTCAAAACAAGCAAAGGCGGCGCGGGTGCATTACGTTTCAATCGCCAGAGCGCAATGATTGATGCCTATCCCATTTTGGAAGGCACCACCAACAACTGCGCCGGTGGCGCAACTCCGTGGCAAACCTGGCTATCCTGCGAAGAAACCAAACGCGGTGCCGTCTGGGAATGCGATCCCTTCGGAAAACGAAAACCGGTAATACGCGAAGCGCTGGGCAGATTCAAACATGAAGCAATCGCTGTCGATACTCACACCATGCAGCTCTACTTGACCGAAGACGAGAAAGATGGCTGCCTGTACCGCTATACCGCTTCCAGATTCGACCAGGACGGGTTCCCGGATCTCGAGGCAGGCCGGCTGGAAGTGATGCAGATACTTGACCAAAAGGATGACCAGATAACCTGGCACCCCCTACGTAACCCCGCCAGCAATTATCAGCCTGCTCGCGAGCAATCTGTACTGACCACCCGCTTCAATGGCGGTGAAGGAATCTGGTATCAGCATCACAACAGGTTCGTCTATTTCACGACCAAAGGTGACGACCGTGTCTGGGCGCTGGACACAGTTCGACAAACGTTGCGAGTGCTCTACGATGCCGCGCAACATTCGCCTCCTGTCTTGACCGGCGTGGACAACATCACCGCCAATTCCGCAGGTGAACTACTGATTGCCGAGGACGGCGGCAATATGGAAATTGTAATTTTATCCGCAAATACGGTTAAACCTCTATTGCAGATTGTCGGCCATAACCGCTCCGAAATTACCGGCCCCGCCTTCAGCCCGGATGGATCCAAACTTTATTTTAGCTCGCAGCGTGGCGCAAGTGGGCGCAATCAGGATGGCGTGACCTACGAAATCAGTGGATTCTGATTTATTTGCCAGACCTGTGATCTGCATTTTTCACATTACGATTTTTCTGATACACAGGCTACTCACCTATAATAGGCAGATACAAATTCATCTGTGCTTTGCACAAAATAGCAATTCAGGTTGCTCTGCAGCATATTCTAGTTTATCCTTTGCGGCCACGCTGCTTGATGTTGTCGTGATCACAAGTGAAGTGGAGAAGTGACCGAGTGGCTGAAGGTGCACGCCTGGAAAGCGTGTGTACGGCTTTAACCGTACCGCGGGTTCGAATCCCGCCTTCTCCGCCATTGACTACAAACGAACTTTCATATGCTCCAGATGGCATAATCTCAAAAGCCCGGCATTTGCGGGCTTTTTTGCTGTTTGGAATTGACTTCCTTAATAAAGTTGCACTTCAAAGTTGAATCCGCAAAAGGCAATTTAACATTCTGCACACTCTACCAGAATAATTTTCAATCCAATAGTAATAATTTCTGATATCTATATGAAAAATATACTCACTGCACTTCAAATTTTGGCACTCAAGCGCAATCAATAATCTGAAAATTATCGGTCAACAAGGAACGTAGCGATTCTTTATAACGCTCGGGTACAGCAAAAAAGTCATCACAGGCTTGTTTGAACAGAGTGAAGGTCTCATAGTATTTTCCATATAGAATTTCCTTCTTGAAGAACCGCCAATAACGCTCAATTAGGTTTAGATTGGGTGCATATGGCGGCAGGAAGATCAATTCGATTTTGGAATTCGACAAGTATTCGGCAACGATCTGTGAACGGTAATAGCGGGCGTTATCGCAGATGACGTAAATACGGTGAGCATTGGGATGCTGTAGCTCGATCTGCTGTAATAGCGCTACCGCAGATTGTGCATTGATGGTGTCATCATAGCGAACGATCGGATGGAGTCCGGCAGCGCCGTTGATGCGTTGCCGTCCCGTGTTACTGCGAATTCCATGTTCCCGGCCACGTTTGATTCATCCCTATCCGGCGCCGAGCTATGATCATTTCTGGTGTATGACAAGGGAGAAGGAAGCGGTGTAACCTGTTGGTAAAGATCTCG
>JAVVEX010000093.1:0-7797 GCA_032251195.1 Nitrosomonas sp. | reverse complement strand
TCACACCAACTTTCTGTTTTTTATCAGCTCTTGGGAAAACAAGGCAATTTCAACAATTAATTGTGACATAGCCAAATATAACCATACGCAAGGATAGCGTGGCTTACTGAACTGGTTGGTTTGCAGCATGAGATGCCCCGCGCATAACACCTCTGGAGGTATTTTTGCGGTGATACACGACGAATAGGTGGAGGCGTGTTTCCAACTCGGTGCCTGACTTTAGCCAGCCTGATCAAAGAAGATATCAGCGTAATTCATGGCACACGCCTAAGGCATAGGCAGTCCCGCTGCTTCTGTTGCCGTACCAGACTTGGAAATCAGTTACACTGACGGGTATTAAAAATCCAAATTTTGTCACAACATGCCTTGTTACGCACAAAACCTGTTTCTTCGCCTATCCGTCATAGACTGCGCCAGAATTTATTGATCGCACCTTGTTTTGTTTGAAACCTTTAATTTTTAGAAGTATCCTGATGTCTTACCGGCAATCATCTTCGGTTCTTTTTATCGGCTGACCTTAATCTGCATGAGTTTCGTCAACAAATCTATGGCGAAAAAACCCGCCAGCCAGCCACTTCCACCCAGAATCAGTCGGCTATTGCGTGAAGCCCTTTCGCTGGTACTGGGCGGCATTGCGCTTTATCTGGCGCTGATTTTCATCAGCTTCGACTTGACCGATCCAGGATGGTCACACACGGCAAGCGTACAAACCAGCAATGCAGGCGGCGCGACGGGCGCTTGGTTGTCAAATTTGCTTTTTTATCTTTTTGGCATATCCGCTTGGTGGTGGGTGGTTTTTTTTCTGGCGGCGGTCTGGTGGAGTTACCGTCGCATCGATATTGCCAGCGTACTTGATCCTCGCGCGATCCTGTTTTTTTTCGGGGGATTTATCACCTTGCTTGTTGCCAGCAGCGGCATTGAATCGCTGCGGTTTCATACGGTGCAGGTGCCCTTGCCGCTCGCACCCGGCGGCATCCTCGGTGAAGTGCTCAGCCGTTATTTATTCATGCTGCTGGGATTCACTGGCGCGACACTTGCTCTGGCGATCTTGTTTGCAATAGGTCTGAGTCTGTTTTCCAGCCTCTCATGGATAAAGCTATCTGAGTGGATCGGTACTGCGATTGAGCTGAGCTGTACCTCGGCCATCGATCAATGGCGTCACCGGCGTGAACGGCGCATCAGCACCCCCCAAGCCCCTGAAAATCACACTCTGCTAGAGTTAAGTAAAGATCGACCGTTGCCGCAATCGACGCTACGTATCGAAATGCCGGAAACAGATATCCAGAAATCACCGCGCAGTAACAAGGAAAAAAACAGATTGTCATTTTTTGATGCTGCTGATTCGCCTCTGCCACCGCTTTCTCTGCTGGACGAGCCCGAAAAAAACATTACCCTGCTGTCGAGTGAAACCCTGGAACACAACTCGCGCTTGATCGAGCGTAAATTACAGGAATTTGGCGTTGAGGTAAAAGTGGTCGCTGCCTATCCGGGGCCGGTTATTACCCGCTATGAGATTGAACCCGCAGTTGGTGTCAAGGGTAACCAAATCGTCAATCTGGTTAGAGACCTGGCCCGCGCGTTTACCGTTGCCAGTATCCGCGTGGTTGAAACCATCCCTGGAAAATCGACGATGGGCATGGAAATTCCGAATCCCAGGCGCCAGATCGTTCGCCTGCATGAAATTCTTGCATCCAAAGTTTACGCTGATCATGCCTCACCACTAACCATCGCGCTGGGCAAGGATATCAGCGGCAAACCCATCGTTTCCGATCTTGGAAAAATGCCGCATGCTCTGGTTGCGGGTACCACAGGTTCAGGCAAATCGGTCGCTATCAATGCCGTCATTCTGAGCCTGCTTTACAAAGCAACGCCAGAGGAAGTCCGTCTTATCCTGATCGATCCGAAAATGCTGGAGTTATCGGTCTATGATGGCATTCCGCATCTGCTCACCCCGGTAGTCACCGATATGCGTGATGCGGCTAACGCGCTCAACTGGTGTGTCGCCGAGATGGAGCGGCGCTACAAACTGATGTCAGCGTTGGGTGTGCGTAACCTATCAGGTTACAACCAGAAAATACGTGATGCCATCAAGAACGAGGCCGCGCTCACCAATCCATTAAGCGCCACGCCTGAAACCCCGGA
Source organism: Nitrosomonas sp. (assembly GCA_032251195.1). Classification (GTDB taxonomy): domain Bacteria; phylum Pseudomonadota; class Gammaproteobacteria; order Burkholderiales; family Nitrosomonadaceae; genus Nitrosomonas. Next base: position 5,655 of record JAVVEX010000093.1, on the reverse strand, counting down.
ATTACTGGAAGAAATGCCGTTGATCGTGGTGGTCATCGATGAACTGGCCGATTTGATGATGATCGTTGGCAAGAAAGTCGAAAAACTGATCGCCCGGCTGGCGCAGAAAGCGCGTGCCGCCGGCATTCATTTGTTACTGGCGACGCAGCGACCGTCAGTGGACGTCATTACTGGCCTGATCAAGGCGAATATTCCGACACGAATCGCTTTTCAGGTTTCCAGCAAAATCGACTCACGTACCATCCTCGATCAAATGGGCGCGGAAGCTCTGTTGGGGCAAGGCGATATGCTCTATCTGCCGCCGGGCAGCGGTTATCCGCAACGTATCCACGGCGCTTTCGTCGCCGATGATGAGGTACACAAGGTGGTGGAGTATCTCAAGGAGCATGGTGAGGCCTGTTACCTCGATGAAATTCTTCAGGTGACCGATGCTGAAGATGATACTGGCGAAAACAGCAACAGCAGCCAGTCAAGCGGCGGTGAAACCGATCCGCTATATGATGAAGCCGTGAGTATCGTCATCAAAACACGCCGGGCATCGATTTCACTGGTGCAGCGCCAGCTGCGCATTGGCTATAACCGCGCAGCCAGGCTGATTGAGGACATGGAACGAGCAGGCATCGTTTCTACCATGGAAGGCAATGGCAACCGCGAAGTACTGGCGCCCAAGCGGGAAGACTGAAGAATGCCTGACCATCATTCATCTGCAGATATTTTCTGATTTACGGCAGAATTAATTTCGTGATGATTCGCCAAAACTTCCATCCTGTTGATGTTGGTATCCGACAGCAGCTCTGCCTGCCCGTCGACGAGAATGAACACCCTGGCGGCAGCATTAATGATCGCAGGCTGATGAGAAACGGCGATAATGGTAAAGTTACGCGATAACCGTTGCAAGGTATCGCAAATAATACGCTCGCTTTCCGGATCGAGCGCGCTGGTGGGTTCATCGAGCAGCAGCAGCTTCGGTTGATGGGCGAGCGCTCTGGCAATGGCGATACGCTGCCTCTGGCCGCCCGATAACATGCCGCCGCGTTCGCCGACGATGGTATTGATACCATCGGCAAGATGGTTAACAAACTCCCAGGCGCCGGCCTGTCTGAGCGCGCGCTCGACATCCTCAACCTGAATACCCGGTTCTCCCACGATAATATTGTTGAGAATGGTATCGTGAAGCAGCACTGTATCCTGTGAGACATAGCCAATCAGGTGCCGCCATTGTCGTAGATCAATATGATGCAATGCCGCGCCATCTATGAGGATCTCTCCCGCCCTGGGTTCGGCGAGTCCACATAACAGATCCAGCAGAGTACTCTTGCCCGCGCCGGATGAGCCAATAACTGCCGTAAACGATTTAACCGGAATATCAATATTCAGATTCTTGAAAATTGTTTTGTTTTCATAGCTGAATGCAATCTGGCGCAAGCTTATTCCCTGCTCCAGGGTGGGCGTCAGCGTGCCTGTCACCCTTTCCGCCTCCAGGCGTGCTTCCCCTGCTGCCTTGTGCAGCGCCCAGTATGCGCTTTCCTGAACAGCGAGCTGCTGGTAGCGGCGTTGCGCCTTGTTGAATAAACCCAGAATCCGCGTCAATAAAAATACCATTACCATCACCTCGGGCAGCGACAAGTGCCAAACTGCCAGCGCAAGATACAATCCGCTGGCAGTCAATGCCGCCAGTATCGGCTCCTGCAGGGCAAGCATGGCTGCGCGGTTCGTGACCTCCTTCCGGGTTGCCTTTTCCAACTGCCGTGTCTGTTCATGCAGGATGGCATCCGCCACATTGTCGCGTGCCATGGCCTTCAGGGATTTCACGGAACCAAGCGCATCCGTCAGGTAGGTCAATAAATGACGCAGTAACTGTGTCTGCCTGTTGCCGGCACGTTTGGTTGCCCTGACCAGGCTGTGCAGCAGGAAAAACAAAATGGTACTGATCAGTAATGATGCCAGCGTGGCTTCCCAGGAAATAAACCAAGCCACCAAACTGTAGACGATGATCTGAGTAGCAAGCGCCAGCACATTGACACTATGTTCAAACCCGTTGGCGGCGCGATAGGCTTCGGTAGCCACTGAATTGGCAAGCGCACCTATCGGCTGGCGCAAGTAATACTGCCAGCGGCTTGCCAGCAATGCCTCTATCAGATCCAATCGCAGTCGTGTCGCAACATGAGCAACGGTATAACCCACCTGGCGATTGGTTAACAGCAGAATAACGCCCTTCAGGAACATGCCGCCAACAATAACCAGCAGAATGGTTTCCAGTGAAGGATCGATGCCGATCCGTTGTAAAAAGCCGATGACCAGCTGGCCAATACTGGAGTCGACCGACTCTCCCACCGCAATGGATAACAGCGGCAATAGCGCAGTCAGACTGAGCGCCTCGGCCACGCCGGCCAGTAACAGCGCGAACAGCACAATGGCGCTGCGCTTTGGAAAAACCATGATGTAGGTTAGCAAGGTGCGCATGATGACGATAATAACCGTGGTTACTGAATGTTTATGGGTAATAGATGGGATTTTACCGTTATCCCATCGTAAAAATCGGTTAACTGAAGAAATTGTGGTGCAGATGGAGAATCAGGAATTGCCGGGGCGCAATATGCCGCAGGAGCAAGTGCGGAGCTGCGAGCGAAGCGATCAATTACCGCTGTCTCACGGCCAGCCGGTCTAGAAAAAATAAATGTTCAGATTCATAGGGATGGACATTCTCAAGCAAATGTGCTGATGATTCCCGTATGGCTGGTGACGATTTGACCAGATGCCCGCCGTATATTGGTGCTGCTTATATGCTCTTCGCTGCTCGTTCGTTGCGGATGGGCATGTGTTTGCTGCCTGTTTTGTGCGTCCTGACGGGGAGAATCCGCGCCAACGGACGTATCCGTCAGGGAAATACCGCTTTCTGCCATGATTTCCCGTAACCTCGGTAAATTTGCTTCAATAGCCTCACGTACCAGCGGATTATGTGATGCAAACTGGGCGGTAAGCTGCTGTACCCCCTGCTCGTTGGTGATTTTCAGCAAGACCTCGATGGGTCCGAGATGCGCTGGATGCAGTTTCAATTCCGCAGTTTGCAATCGCTGCGTTGCCAGCCAGGTTATCTTCTGGCTAAACTCATCCGGCCAGGCTGAATCACCCAAGGCAGAGGATACGGACACACTGGTGGTTGCTGGAGAGACATTTGATGCGGCAATGGATGGCGGCAGGAATTTGCCGTTAGCGGTAAAAATTGCCGTGTTGTCCCCAGCCGTATCGATATAAGGCAATAATTCTGTAACGCTTGATGCCGGAGTGAGCATGTTGATACCCGTATTCAACAAAGGAACTTCCGCATTCAACGAGGATGCTCCGGTAAATACCGGGCGGACAGGTCTTGATGGCGTGGAATCGGGATGGGCGCTCACAAGTTGTGATGGCGGTATATTTGTATTGGTTCGGCTGGCGGCAGAAAAATCTTGTTGCTCTGTTATGGACGCACTGCCCGTTAACAGGGCAGACGGATCATCACTAACGTTCCTGTTAGTTGACAGCATACTGCCGCCTGATGGTGGTGTGAGCGGTGTTGCCGGATGCGCAATGATACCCGCCAACAGAGGGTGAGCCATATTATCGCTGATAGCGGCAGGTGGTTCATTCGGAATGGTTCCTCCCATGGTAATGCTGTCCTGTTTCTCTGCAAATGCCACCTCCTCGGTATTTTTCAGGACATCACTAAACGTCCGTTCACGGGATTGGCCTGAAGCTGGCATGACAGGTGTGATTGAAGTATCAACGGTACCAGTATGGCTGGAGACAGGCTGTGAAGCGGGCAGTAATGGTAAATTCAGCATGATGTTCTCTGTTAAAAGTCAGGATATACAATAATAGCAAGCATTTTTCATGCCATAATTCCTGGAAACCTGTTTACGAAGAAGCTGCGCGACGGCTGACGCTATTGATCGACTGTTCGTCCTGCTGTTTTTGTTCGTGTTGTGCTAAGCGAGCCGATTGCTGGTGCCGCTGTTTCTGGGCCAGGGTATCGAAGGTTTTTAATTTCTGGCGGTGCTGCTGAAATTCGCTGCCGCCTGTTTCAGTATGTTTTTGCGTATGCGCGACCAGTTTCTGTTGCTCGGTAATTGCTGTATCCAGTTTACTGATGAATGCCATGAAATTACGCAATTCAACCAGACTGACGGCTTTGGTGGAATACTCCGCCAGTTGGTGCTGATAGCTTTGCCGGTAATCCAGCAGCATTTTCAGCGTTTGTTCGGATTCCTGCCGCTTGTGGTTCAACTTTCCCAGTTTTATTGCGCAATCATTCACTTGCTTTCTAGCATGGTCGGTTAACAGTTTCAGAGTACGATGAGTAGCCATTTTGTTCTTTAAAAAGGATGCCTGACGAATTGGTTTATAATGCTATTCGCATGAATCGAGTAATGCTGTCGGCAGAGTCCGCCGGTTCAAACATGCTTTGCTGCAGAAAGGACTCCATCTCTGGATACAGCCTGATCGCCTGATCCAGCTGCGGGTCACTTCCTGGAACATAGGCGCCAACATTGATCAAATCCCGGTTTTGCCGATAACGTGCGTACAGTCCCTTGAAATGTTGCGCCCGCTCAAGCTGTTGTGGCTCAACAATACTGGGCATCACACGGCTGATCGACGCTTCGATGTCAATGGCTGGATAATGCCCCGCATCGGCCAACTGACGCGACAGCACGACATGACCATCAAGAATGGCACGAGCATTGTCAGCGATGGGATCATTGGGATCATCATTTTCAGTCAGAATCGTATAAAAAGCTGTAATTGAGCCGCTACCCAGACGTCCGTTACCCGCACGCTCCACCAGCTGCGGCAGACGCGCGAATACCGAAGGCGGATAACCTTTGGTGGCAGGCGGCTCGCCAATTGCCAGTGAAATTTCGCGTTGCGCCATGGCAAAGCGTGTCAGCGAATCCATGATCAGCAGCACATGCTTGCCTTCGTCACGGAAGTATTCGGCAACGGCCGTGGCATAGGCCGCGCCTTGCAGGCGCATCAACGGAGAAGTATCCGCTGGCGCGGCAATCACTACCGAGCGTTGCAGGCCCGCCTCACCGAGTATGTTTTCGATGAACTCCTTGACCTCGCGACCGCGTTCGCCGATCAGGGCAACCACGATCACATCCGCACTGGTATAGCGCGCCATCATACCCAATAGCACGCTTTTGCCGACACCGCTGCCGGCAAACAGCCCCATGCGTTGACCACGGCCAACGCTGAGCAAGGTATTGATGGCGCGCACTCCAACATCGAGTGTTTCCTCAATGGGTGCACGTTCCAAGGGATTAAAGGGGCGGCTGTAGAGTGGCACGCTGTGGTCACAATCAGGGATGCCGTTTTGATCCAGCGGTTCGCCGACGCCGTTGAGCACACGACCAAGCAACGCCTGACCAACCTGGATATGTTTGGTGCGATCCGCCGCCCGTCGCCGGGGATGTTGCGCAACCCCGACACGCGGCGTGGTGCCCAGATACTCCAGCGGTATGACCTTGGCGCCAGGGGCGAGTCCGTAGACATCGCCGGATGGCATCAGAAATAGGCATGCGACAAGTTGTAACAACGGAGAAGTCGACGACGATCTTGTTCCCGCCCAATACCGCTAGCTCCCCGCATTGTAAGGCCCTGAGCAACTTGGCC
>JAVVEX010000092.1:0-7833 GCA_032251195.1 Nitrosomonas sp. | reverse complement strand
GGTGCGCCCCTCTTTTTACATACCGATACACATTGGACGCTCAATTCAACAATTAATTGCGACATAGCCATAAATAATAACACGCTTAACTACTTCAATTGCCTGGCTGATTTTTTCAGGCCTTTGTAAAGATCAGGATATTGGATTTTTAGCATGGCCGCGACAGCCAGATCGTCGCGCTTGATTTTGGTCAGGTCAACGCCATCAATATGCACTAGCCTGACCAATTCCCTGACTGCCTTGGGTATTTCGCGTCCGCTCTCATAGCGAGAACCACCGCTTTGGGTAACGCCGACTTTGCTCCAGAATTCCTGCTGGTTTAATCCAAGTTTCAGACGGATTTCTTTGGGATTGGGGATTTTTTTAAAAAGGTTCATATTGTTTTCGCTTAATGCCAATAAGTTATAAAATGAAGTTTTTATTCGACCGTAATACCAGTCTTGTAAACGTCATAAATTCACTTAACTTAAGCCTCCCGCTTCTGCAACAGAACCTGCTCTATTTCTATTCCAGACTCATATCGGAACAATCACAACACGGTAAATATCACTCACAACTGTTATGTGATTGATCTGAATTGCAGCAAAAAATTCCTGGCAATCTGAATTTGCCCGGGATTTATCAACAACGGCGCATGGCCCACGCCTGCCAGCTCAACAATTTCAGTATCAGGGTGCCTTTTTTTCATTTCATCAGCCAATTGCGTTGGCAAAATATCTGATTCCTTTCCCCTTAGCACCATAACCGGAATAGCGAGCTGATCCCAGTGTGCCCATAAATCAATATCCTTTACGATATCTGGCCGAAAACAAATCGATATCGCTGGATCGTAGCGCAAGCCGATGCTGCCATCGGCATTTTCCTGCGCGCTGTACTTTGCCAGATGTCGCCATTCTGTATCCGTCATTTCGCCGGATGCAGCGGATAAATAGCGCAGATAGACTTCCAGTTCATCCAGGCTTTTGAATTGCGGAGACTTCCCAACATAATCAGCAAATGGCGTCAGGGTTGCGGCGGGTACAAAGGGGCCGATATCGCTGATAACCAGCGACTGGATAGTAATGGGCAGATGTTTGCGTGCTGCCAGCAGGATGCCAAGCAGTCCGCCCATGGAAACGCCCACCCAATAGAGTTTGATGGTGCCACCATGTCGGACACAAACATGCCTGAGCAGGTTTTCAAAGTCAGACAGATAAACCAGCGGACTATTGTAACCGGCGGCATCCTGCAGCCAGTCACTATGGCCACGGCCTGCCATATCGACACTGATTACCCTAAAATCAGACTCCAGCGCTTTCGCCAGAAAATCAAAATCACGACAATTACGGGTCAACCCATGGGCGCATACAACAATCTGTGAATTATCAGGGTCGCCCCAATCAGTGTAGGCAATCCGATGATAGTCACACGGCTTGCTTTTATCATCGACGTGCGTTGGTAATCGCAAATAATGATATTGCGTCTTTCTGGACACGGCACGTGAGCTACTTGTATTCAGCGAAAAACCTGATCAAATTACCCTGTTCGGGGCAACTTACTTTTTATATCCTTCGGCACTAATCATCAACCGAATTTCATCACCGACACCGGGTAACGCATATTTCATACCAAAATCAGAACGTTTCAGGCTCCCCACTGCATCTATCCCGCACATTGCCTTGTTGTTCATTGGATTCTGACCACACTTGAACGCGGTAATGGTCAGCGTCACCGGCTTGGTGACACCCAATAAAGTCAGCTTTCCTTCAATGGTTTTCGGCTCATCGCCTTCAAATTTGACATTGCCTGATTGATAAGTCGCATCAGGAAACTCAATCGTATTGAAGAAATCGGGAGAGCGCAGATGATCGTCACGTTTTTCCAGCCCAGTATTAATGGATGCTGTTTTAATGATAATGTCGACAGCGCCTTGCCGGCCAGCCCTATCGATTGAAAATGTTCCGCTCGTCTTATCAAAACGCCCATACATCGTGGAGAATCCAAGATGACTGACGGCAAAAGTTGGATACGTATGCGTAGGATCGATATCATAATTCTCTGTCGCAGCAAATGTTTTAAAACTTACCAGCGCCACCAGCAGTACCAATAAATAACCGATTGATCGGGATATCATAAAATTACACCTCTTTAAATATATTAAACTTCAACAGTCTGACATCAACACACTGACTCATACTGTCATTGCGCCTTCAGCATACCACGCCAAACCTGCCGCAGCTATCGCAACCGCCATGGTGATTAACGAAAACCCGACAACCTGCATCCGGCATGATTTTTTTTGCATAACAGGCAAGTATACTGACAGCGGAACCAATGCAAGCACCGGCAGGCAATACCAGGGCAATTTTGCCAACACCAGTGCGGCGCCGGCCAGCAATGCCGACAGCAACGAAACTGGCAGGGTCAGCGTTCGCCCGCATGACAAAGGTTTATTTTGCAGCAGCTGCAACAATAGATAAGCGCCACTTGCCGCGCCAATCGCCAGTCCCAGCTGGCCGAGCAACGCAGAAGCCCCCAAAAGCGCAGAAAACCCGACACCCACCCCCATCCCCAGCCCGACTGCACCTGCACGCACTGGCTGCGAGGAAAGACCATCAATCAACACAACTTGCCACATAACAAATAAGGCCAGTCCTGTTCCCAGCACCAGGCTTTCTGTAACGTCCTTCTGTATCAGGATGGGCCAAAATACCCAGAGTGTTACTGCCGCAGCGCTAACCCCCAATAAATAACCCACCATACGCCAATGTGAGGGAAGAACGGAAAGAACGGGCGCGATCGCTCCAGCAACGATGCCGGTCAACATGATTTTTTTGGTAGCGGACAAGGATTCAAAATTAAAATCCGCCACCAGATAAACCGTTGTGCAGAATCCAGCCAGGATGGCCAGCCCGGACAACCGGATACGATCAAATAAAAACGCAACGATGAGCGCCGCACAAAATGGTGCGAGTCCACTTTGGATCGCAGGATGACTCAACCAATCCATCATTTCGATCTCCTTGAGGCGCTTCTTTATTGGAAAACGGCAATACGGATCTTCAGCAAGTCTGAAACGTTTATCATGGAGTTCTGGCAGGCTGACTGGCGTTCCTTTTCGACATCCGCCAGGACGTTCCGGTAACGGTCTAATGGCGCGCCCAACACGATTCGAACGTGTGACCCCCGCCTTCGGAGGGCGGTACTCTATCCGCTGAGCTATGGGCGCTACAAACGCAAAGAAGCGTTTTTTATTCTGCTCCAGATTGCGAAAAAGGCTGAGGATCTATCAGATCCGGATAAATTCTTACCGTTTTAACACCCTGATTATTTGTCTGCAAAACTTCCATCCGGCAACCATCAATCTTCAGTCCAGTACCTGCCTCTGGAATATCCTGAAAATACTCCAGAATGAGTCCGTTCAGGGTTTTGGAGCCATCAAGCGGAAACTGCAGACCGAGCTTGCGATTCAAATCGCGTAGCAGCATACCACCTTCGGCAATTATACTCCCATCTGCTTCTCGTTTATATGGGCCAGTTTGTGTGGGCGCATGGGTCGTAAATTCACCAATCACTTCCTCCAGAATATCCTCAAGCGTGACCAACCCCAGCAACTCCCCGTATTCATCGACAACCAGACCAATACGACGGCTGTTTTCCTGGAACAGCTGCAACTGGGAAAACAATGGTGTACCGGATGGAATAAAATAAGGTTTCTGCATAACCGCTTCCAACATGGCAGCACTGATCTCTTCTTCCTTGATCTGATTCAATATCTTGCGTACATGCCCGATGCCAACCACATCATCAAAATGCTTGCGGTACAGAGGAAACCTTGTATGGTGGCAGGTCAGCAACTGGTTTCGAATCACGGCTTCGTCCGCCTCCAGATCAATTGCTTCGATCTGGTTTCTGGGTACCATCACGTCGTCAACCGTGATGGTCTCCAGATCAATCAGGTTGGCCAGTACACTCTGATGTTTTTTTTGAATAAAATGCCCAGCTTCCAGCACCAGCGTCTTGAGCTCTTCCATACTGAGCTGATGCGCCACTTGCTGGGAAGGTTTCAGGCGCAACAAGATCAATAGCGCCTGTACAAACAGATTAATAAACCAGACAACCGGGGAAAAAAGTTTGAGCAGGGGTGTCAGCACATAACTGACCGTTAGCGCGATACGTTCAGGGTAAGCAGCAGCGATCACCTTTGGCGTGATCTCACTAAAAATCAGAATGGCCAGTGTTACAGCTACGCTACCCAACAATAACGCCAGCTCACTGTGCGCAAAAAAAAGGGTGATAATAACGGCAACGAGTGTCGCTGCCGCAGTATTCAGCAGGTTGTTTCCCAGCAGAATAACCCCCAGAAGCTTATCGGTATCCCGTAGTAATCTTGTCGTTAACTGCGCCCCATGATGGCCTTGTTTGACCAGATGCCGGAGACGATACCGATTAATCGCCATCATGCTGGTTTCCGATAAGGAAAAAAAACCGGATAACAACAACAGCAGCAGCAATATAATCAATAAAAGGTGAACAGGAACATCTTCCAGCACGTGCTATCTATCCTTGTAGCAAGCAGATTATTTTTGAAAGTCTTTTATAGGTCATTCAAACAAACAGTAGGCAACACCGCTTTTAGAGCGTTACTCTTTATCAAACCAGGAAAAATAGACATAGCTCTTTGGTGCCGCCCTGGTTTCCCTGAACGCTTGCTGGGCTTGCCGATCGATTTTTTTGTCCCACCAGATGGCGCGCGCTTCTTTTTGTTTTTCAACCCAATCAGGGTGCTTTACAAAAAGTTCACGCATGAATTTTGTATGCTCGGATTCGTAGAGTTCCATGGATTCAGCTCAAAAAGTTATCAATCATAAGTAACATCCGGGTATAACATCTATTTACATACAGGGAAAGAACCACTATATTGTTTTGACAAGCAGCACCAGAACCATGCCGGAACAAAAAATATTGACGCAACATATGATTGATATGTAAGGATATATTTTTTGAATAACAACGTATTGTAACGAAATATGGGTTTTTAGAGACGCCCTTATGTAGCCACAGCCTTGCAATCACCTCTGGATATATACCGGATACGTCACCGCCATTATAGATTAGGTAAAAATTTGTTTCACAGAAGATAACTTTACATGGGAAATCACAAGAAATTTGTAAAATTTGAGAACAAAATTGTTTTTATCGGATTTGGGTGTGTCGGGCAAGGTGTCTTGCCGCTTCTTCTTCGACATATCGATATTTCGCCTTCACAGATTCATATTATTACAGCCGATACGACAGGTCAGATTCAGGCTGAGAAAGCACATGTTTCTTTTAGTATTTGCCCACTCACCCCAAAAAACTTCCAGCAAGTTCTGGATGAAAACCTGGCATCAGGTGATTATCTGCTTAATTTATCGATCAATGTCTCCAGCCTGGCGTTAATAGAATATTGTTATCAGCATGATCTACTTTATCTGGATGCCTGCCTCGAACCATGGCTGGGCGGTTATACCGATACCACCCTGTCACTATCGGCGCGCTCAAATTATCATGCGCGCGAGCAATCACTAAGCTTGCGTAAGCGCCTTGGCGGAGGGCCGACCGCAGTACTTTGCCATGGCGCCAATCCGGGATTGGTTTCTCACTTCACCAAACAGGCATTGGTGAATATTGCCCGCGATACCGGGATTGATTTCGTTCTGCCACAAACACGCGAGGCATGGGCGGCGCTGTCCCGGAAGCTGAACATCAAAGTCATTCAATGCGCGGAACGTGACACGCAGACCGCCAGACCCTTCAAGCTGGTCAATGAATTTGTCAATACCTGGTCGATCGATGGTTTTATTGGAGAGGGACTGCAACCCGCCGAACTCGGATGGGGCAGTCATGAAAAAACCGAGCCTCCCGATGCCAGCCGCCATGGTTATGGTTGTGACGCAGCCATCTATCTGAATAACCCGGGAACGCGCACGCTGGTTCGCAGTTGGAACCCGTTAACAGGCCCTTATCAGGGATTTCTGATCACCCATGCCGAATCGATTTCCATCGCTGATTACTTTACCGTCAAAACCAACCATGAACTTCGCTATCGCCCCACCGTCTACTATGCCTATCACCCGTCGGACGCCACGGTTTTATCCATCCACGAATTAAGTGGCAGAAATTTCAAGGAACAGGACCATGCACGCCTGCTGATGAACGACATCGAATCGGGTGCGGATGCACTTGGCATGGCCTTGATGGGACATGCCAAAGGATTTTACTGGTACGGCTCGATCCTATCGATCGAGGAAGCGCGAGACCTCGCACCTTATAACAATGCCACCAGTCTACAAGTGGCCTCCGGAATACTTGGTGGAATGGTATGGGCAATTGAGAATCCAGAGGCAGGTATTATCGAACCCGAAGAAATGGATTTCAAACGCGTCCTGCAAGTGGCGTCACCCTATCTTGGCGACATAACCGGACAATACAGCAACTGGACGCCACTCCGCAACAATCTGGCCTTGTATGAAGATCATCTTGATACAACCGACCCGTGGCAGTTTAAAAACTACCGCGTAGTTTGATTTTATGTCATCGCAATCCAATTTAGCGTAACGGTATATGGATCTACTTACACAGGGATTACTGGGCGCAAACCTTGCAGTAACCCGCGCACAGAAAAATGAAATCGGCCTGGCCTCGGGAATTGGTTTTTTTGCCGGCATAATTGCTGATGCCGACATTCTGATCCAGTCTGAACAGGACCCTTTGCTGACCATTGAATTCCACCGCCACTTCACGCATTCCCTGTTTTTTGTTCCTTTTGGCGCATTGATTGCAGCAGCCTTGCTATGGCCTTTTCTGCGCAGGCGATTGGTATTTTCCCGGCTTTACCTGTTTTGCCTACTGGGATACAGCTTGAGCGGCGTTCTGGATGCCCTGACCAGTTACGGAACCCACCTTTTATGGCCAATCATCGAAACCCGGCTGGCATTTAATATCATTTCGGTTATTGATCCAATCTTTACGTTAATTCTGCTGGTCGCAGCAATCATCGCATTCCGGAAAAAAAAAGCCGCTCACGCAATCTTTGGTTTGATCATCGCCAGCCTTTATCTGTTGATTGGCTATGCCCAGCTACAACGCGCAGAATTGGCAACATTAGCCATCGCCCAGTCGCGTCATCACGAAATTGAACGAATACTGGTCAAGCCAACGCTCGGAAACCTGATCCTGTGGCGTTCGCTCTACGAGTATGACGGAAGATTTTACGTGGATGCGATCCGCGTGAGTTTTTTCTCAAACCCCAGCACCTATCCTGGCGAATCAGTTGAAAAATTTGTAAAAGCCGACTACCTTGAACAATTGCCGATTGATTCTGTACTAAACGGTGATATTGACCGTTTCAACAAATTTTCCGACGGCTTCGTGGCGTTGCGGTCAGAGCCAGGTGAACAGGATTTGCTGGTTGATATCCGTTACTCCAGCCTCCCAAACAGCGTTGCGCCGCTATGGGCCATTGAAATGGATCTGGAACAGCCGGATCAACACGCTCAATTCCGAGTATTTCGCAGCGCGTCCAGAGCGCTGCGTGAGAAATTCATGGCGTTGCTGATGGGCAAGTAAGTAAGGAGTCGTGGCGGAATACAAGAGTAGCGCCGGTCGAGCGTTGCCAGTCAACTGTCAGCGCAGGGCAACGAGTGGATCAAGACTGTGCCTGTGCTGGATCGCTATGGCGACTTTGCCAGCCCGAAACAACGGGACGGCCTTTGGGTTCGACGGAATGGATCGAAAAGGCTATGTCGCAATTAATTGTTGAATTGAGCGTCCAATGTGTATCGGTATGTAAAAAGAGGGGCGCACCATGAA
>JAVVEX010000091.1:0-7900 GCA_032251195.1 Nitrosomonas sp. | reverse complement strand
CTCTAACAATCCATATTTCGTTACAATACGTCGTTATTCAGAAAAATATCTCCTTGCATATCAATCATATGCTGCGTCAATATTTTTTGTGCTTGCCTCGTCTTGTTTAAAACTCGGAATTTCTAGAGACGCCCATAAGCATCCAGACAGCGTTTGCGCGCAAAGCTGTGTTCGACAACGGGCTGCGGATAAGACAACTGATGAACATCCTCAACCCACTGCTCGATGTAACGCCAATCACGATCGAATTTTTCGATCTGGGTACCCGGATTGAATATCCTGAAATAAGGTGCGGCATCGACGCCACACCCTGCAACCCACTGCCAATTGCCGACATTACTCGCCATATCGTAATCGAGCAGTTTTTGCGCAAAATAGGACTCCCCCCAGCGCCAGTCGATCAAAAGATGCTTACACAAAAAACTGCTGGCCACCATACGCACGCGATTATGCATGCAACCCGTCGCATTGAGTTGTCGCATACCGGCATCTACCAATGGGTAACCGGTTCTGCCCATACACCAGAGATTGAACTCCTGCTCATCATTGCGCCATTTAATATGGTCATAGCGAGGCTTGAAACTTCGCTCCGCCGTATGTGGAAAATGCCACAAAATCTGACTAAAAAACTCGCGCCAGATCAACTCATTGAGAAAAATCTCTGCGCCTGCCCGTGCAGTTTGCTGTACGATCTGCCGGATACTGACTGTACCAAAACGCAGATGTGGTCCCAGGTGTGAAGCATGCGCCAAAGCCGGGAAATCACGGGATTCACCATAATTCTGCAGAAACCGAGAATCGATACGATACTCCGCTACGACAAGCACCGAACGTTCAAACCCGATATCTGTCAGCGTCAGCCAAGGTAGCGGCAGCCCTTTTGCCAGGTTTCCCCAGTTAGGCACTGCTATTTGCCCGATCTCTCCGGCAACTTCCTGCCAACGACTTCTCCATCGCTTCTGGTAGGGGGTATAGACCACATACGGCTGATTATCCTGCTTGACAATTTCATCAGTTTCAAACAGAACATGATCCTTGAAAGTAAGGAGTCTTGAACCATGCGCACGTAACAGATCATGTACTGATGCGTCCCGTTCACGAGCGTAGGGCTCATAATCTCGATTGGCATAAACAGAATCAATGCGATACGTACATAAAAGCTGCTCAAAAATTATCAGTGGGTTACCGTGGAAGACAGCAACACCGCTGACAAACTTCTCCACCAACTGCTTATTAATTTTTTGCAGAACATCAAAGATGAACGTGACACGCGCATCGTCCCGTGGCAAACCGGCAAGGATATTGCTGTCAAAAATAAAAACCGGCAATACCGGCTTGTTGGCCGCCAGCGCCCTGGCCAAGGCCGTGTTATCCTCGATACGAAGATCCCTTCTGAACCAGAAAATGGAAATTGGCGGCGATTGTTCAGCCACCGGATAATGCTCGTTTTTCAGCGGTGATGGGTGATGGCGTCCATCTATCGGCAGTTTTGATCAAATCCGGCAACAACATGCCACGACCGATCAGATAGCCCTGTATGGCATCGCAGCCCAGTTCCTGCAAACGGGCATAAGTCGCCTCATCCTCAACCCCTTCCGCGACAACATGTAAACCGAGCTGATGTCCCAGATTAATCATGGTCTCAACGATGCGCTCATGCATGCGCGAATGCATCATGTTTCTAACAAACAGCATATCGATCTTGATTTCATCCAGCGGCACCTGCAATAACCGCGCCATTGAAGAATAACCGGTACCGAAATCATCCATGGACAACTTAAGGCCGGCCTCCTTGAATTGGTTCAATATTTTCAGCGCATGAACATCATTTCCCATCACCGCCGTCTCGGTGAGTTCAATGGTCACAACCTCGGCAGGGACCTGCCACAGGGCGAGTCCCTGCATGACCAGTTCGGTCAATTCCTGATCACGCAAATCCTCGGCTGAAAAATTGATTGACACTCCGGCATCCAGTCCGCTACGGCGATATTCACTGCACTGTCTCAACGCAGTATTCATAATCCACAACGTCAGTCTTGTCATCAGTGGCGTGCTTTCCACCAGCTGAATCAGCTTATCCGGCCGTATTGCGCCTTGCTGCGGATGTGTCCAGCGCAGCAACGCTTCCGTGGAGGTAATCCGACCACAGGCAATCTCAAATTTAGGCTGATAAACCAGGAAAATCTCGCCTGCCTCAATCGCCACCTCCAGATCGGACAACAGGTCAATGCCCAAAGGTTGAGAACCTTCACCTTGTTCCACCAGCAATTTTACAGGTCCACGCTCCGCGCGAGCGCCATGCAAAGCAAGATTCGCAGTACGCAAGAGCTGGTCTGCACAATGGTTGTCAGGATTTTTTACCGCGATTCCGATACGGCAAAACAGATTGATTCGATGTTCATTCAGCGCAAACGGTTGCGCCAGCATTCTCATAACCTTGTGCGCTGCCAGACTTGCGTGTTCATCTGTCAACAGATCTGTCAGCAGACAGGTAATTTGATGTCGTCCGGTTGCGCCGACAACATCTTGCGGATTAAGTGCATGACGGATCACTCCGGCTGCCTGGCTGACAATATCATCCACCACGCGATACCCCAGCACGCCGTCCAGTTCAGACAATCGCTCAAACTCGATCAGCAACATGGCGCTGTGCCTTGGTATATTCTGTGATTCCAGCAGGATACGGCTGGTTGTTTGCAAGAAATCCGGGTAAGAGAGGATGGTCATATCAGAAAAAAAACCAGGTTCCTATAAATAATAGCGGGAGACATCAACACCAAACGCGCCCAGCGGCAAATCCCGCTTGATTTCATACTCAATTCCGGTGGCACTGAGCTCTCTGAGCCGCAGATCAACCTGGCGAGGTGGCTCGCAGGGCTGCTTTTTGGCATCGAGAATCACCATGATTTTTGGTCGGAATCGCTGAGTACGATTATGCGCCAGCACCACTGCCACTTCTCCGGTATTAAGTTCAACCAGGCTTCCGATCGGAAAAACCCCGACAAAATGGCAAAATTGCTCCACCAGCGTGCTATTGAGTCCACCCAATGCATTTGTTTTGAGTTCTCTCAATGCCGCAAACGGCCTGAAGGCAGGCATATCGCGCACCGGTTCTATCAGGCCCTCATAACTGTCGATAACCGCCGCCATTTTTGAATACGGATGAAGCTGATTGGCAAACAGCCCGCGAGGATAGCCCCTGCCATTCTCGCGCTCATGGTGCTGAGCAACAATCGCCAATACTGCCTCGGATATGTCAGGTGTTGTCGCCACGGAAGCTTCTCCATAAGTCACATGCCGCTTGAAAAGCTCATGTTCGGCGACAGTCAATGCGCCTGTTTTTTTCTGGATCTCTGCTGGCAGTTGTGTTTGCCCGACATCCATCAGCAGGCCACCCATCCCCAATACAGACAATTCTTCACGTGGCAAGCCAAGGTGGCGACCCAAAGCCAGCATATAAACCGAAGACCGCACTGATTTCTCATAAAGCTCATGCCGCGTTTTTTTTAGCCGCGACAGCAGCAGCAATGCGTCCGGATTTCGAACAACGCTTTCACGTAATGCCGTGACAACTTCCTTGGCACGCCGATAATCGAGCTTGACGCCATGTTCGATACACTCATGGATTTCACTCAGCATGGCGATGCTGATTTCCAGTGACTGTCGGGCGGTCGGCAATTCATGCTCAACCGAATGGACATCGGTATAGCGTTGATTGCCATGAAATAGCGTGCGCTGAACTTCTTCTGGTTCGTTAGATGTTAACTGGACAACGGGAATACTGCCTGACGTTGGCGGCTTATTGCTGCTGGACGTGGTGTTGACTGAGATAGTCCGTTTGGGTTTGAAAGACGCGGGAATAGTCGCCTCATCGACAAAAACCGTCTGGCAAAGCTGCGCAAGCTGGTCGATATCCGCTTGCGATTGAACGAGAACGCCTTCGAGCAGATAGGGCGTCCCCAGCCAGTGGCGATCCAGCTGACTGACAAACATGCCTGGCTGCAATTCATTGACGGTAATTTCGCGAGTTGCCATATTGATCGTTGAGGGAAAGTAATCATGATTCGGACAGCACATCATATATTTTTACGGCATTATCCACGAAAACCTTATAGCCATTTACTGCTTGCATGCCAATACCGCAAACGCTTTCCTGATTTCATTGACGCGCTCGTTGATTGCTGCAACTTTCACATTAATCTTGAGGCGATCGGGACCAGGCAGCGTATAGGTTTTACTGTTCTGCACAAGTTGCAGGATTTGGGTCGCATCAATGGGGGGATTGGGCATGAACTGCAACTGAATGTGCTCGGTACCCGCATCAATGCGGGTGATGCCCAGTTTCTTTGCTTCGATCCGCAAGCGATGGCAGTCCAGCAGCGCCCTGGCGGGATCGGGCAGCAGGCCGAAGCGATCAATCAGTTCGCGCTGGATATCATCAAGCTGCCCGTCATCCCCGCAGCTTGCCAGGCGCTTATAAAGCACCAGTCTTTCATGAATATCGCCGCAATAATCCGCTGGCAGCAAGGTAGGTACATGCAACTTGATTTCGGCAGTAATCTCCAGTGGCACCTCATCCTGCGCGGATTGCCCTGCCTGCAATGACTTGATTGCGGCATCCAGCAGGGAATTGTACAAACTGAACCCGACTTCCTGCATCTCACCGCTTTGCGATTCACCCAGTACCGCACCCGCGCCGCGAATTTCGAGATCGTGCATCGCCAGATAAAATCCCGACCCCAACTCCTCCATCGCCTGAATAGCCTCAAGCCGCTTGAGCGCTTGCGCCGTCAGCGCTGCTTTATCGGGTGTCAGTAGATAGGCATACGCCTGATGATGTGAGCGCCCGACTCTGCCACGCAGTTGATGCAATTGCGCCAGACCAAATTTATCCGCACGGTTGATGATGATGGTATTGGCGCTGGGGATATCGATACCGGTTTCGATGATGGTGGTGCACAGCAGCAGGTTGAAGCGCTGCTGATAAAAATCGCGCATCACGTGTTCAAGCTCGCTCTCACGCATTTGCCCATGGGCAATATGAATACGCGCCTCGGGCAGCAAACGGCTTAAACGAGTATACATATGCTCGATGGTGCTGACTTCGTTGTAGAGGAAGTAAATTTGTCCACCACGTTTTAGTTCACGCAGGCAGGCTTCTCGGATAATGCCTTCGGAAAAGGTATGTACGAAGGTTTTGATCGCCAGCCGCCTTTGTGGTGCGGTTGCAATAATCGAAAAATCCCGCAATCCTTCCAGCGACATTGCCAGCGTGCGTGGAATTGGAGTTGCGGTCAGGGTCAGCACATCCACTTCGGTGCGCAGTTTCTTCAGCTGCTCTTTATGGCGCACACCAAAGCGATGTTCTTCATCGATAATGACCAGACCGAGATTCTTGAATACCACTTTGTCCTGAATCAGCTTGTGCGTGCCAATGACGATATCAACCGCTCCGGTTGCCATTTCGCGCAACGCTTCCGCCTGCTCGCGGGCGGAACGGAAGCGTGACAGTTCGGCAATTCTGACCGGCCATTGTTCGGCAATCAGACCGAAACGATCCGAGAAATTCTGGAAATGCTGCTCGGCCAGCAGCGTCGTGGGAACCAGCACCGCCACCTGCTTACCATTAGCCACTGCCATAAACGCGGCCCGCAGCGCCACTTCGGTTTTACCAAAACCCACGTCGCCGCAGATCAGGCGATCCATCGGTTTACCGGATTGCATGTCCCGGATAACCGCCTCAATGGCGGTGGCCTGATCGGGTGTTTCCTCGAAACCAAAGCCATCGGCAAATGCCTCGTAATCCTGCTGATTTAATCTGAATGCAAATCCCTGACGAGCAGCACGCTGCGCATAAAGATCAAGCAGCTCCACCGCCGTGTCATGCGCCTGCCGCATGGCTTTGCACTTGGCTTTTTCCCACTGGCCGCTCCCCAGTTTGTGCAAGGGCGCATTCTCCGGCGCGGCGCCGCTATAGCGGCCAATTAAATGCAGTTGCGTCACCGGCACATACAATTTGTCACCGCCCTGGTACTCCAATGTCAGAAATTCGCCTTCCTCATCACCAAGGTCCATATTGACCAGCCCCAGGTAGCGTCCAATCCCATGCTGTTCATGCACCACCGGATCGCCGGGCTTGATTTCTGATAAATCACGCAGAATGGCATCGGTTGAAGTGGCTTTGCGCGCATCCCGTGCGCGCCGGTTCTGCACATGCGAAGCATAAAGTTCATTTTCGGTAAGCAGCGCCAGCTTTTCTGGTGTCAGGATAAAGCCATTGTGTAACGGGGCGATACCAAGCATACAGCGCGCTGTATTATCAACAAACGAGGCAAAATTCTCGCACAGTGGCAAATCCAGGCCATGCTCGCGCAAATACTCCGCCATCAATTCCCGGCGACCCATGCTCTCTGCCAGCAGCAATACCCGCCCGCCTGATTCCGTAAAGGTTGCAATGAAAGCCGTCAGTTGCTGAACCGGATTGGTAGCGCGCCGCTCCACCTGAATGACAGGTAGCGATTTGACTGGCGGCTCTTCTTCTGTTGCTTCCGGGCAACCGCTTTGCAATGTGATTTTTTGGTATTGTTTCAAAAAACCGTAAAATCTGTCGGTTGTCAGGAACAATTCCGTGGGCGGCAATAGCGGCCGTTCGATATCATGGCGCATCAAGTCATAGCGCGAGCGCGTATCCTGCCAGAACCGCTCGATTGCTTGCCCGATATCCCCATGCAAACAAACTGTGCCACCCTGTGGCAGGTAATCGAACAAGGTTGCCGTCTGCTCGAAAAATAGTGGCAGATAATATTCAATACCAGCCGGAGTATTGCCCTTGCTGACCTCCTGATAAAGCTGGCTGCGGGTAGGATCACCCTCGAACTTTTCCCGGTAATTGACACGAAAACGGCTGCGCCCATCTTCATCGAGTGGAAATTCACGCGCTGGCAGCAAACGGATCTCTTTGACCGGATAAACGCTGCGCTGGGTATCGGCATCAAAGGTACGAATGGTGTCGATTTCGTCATCGAACAAATCAATGCGATAAGGTAACTGACTGCCCATCGGGAACAAATCAATTAACCCACCGCGAATGCAATATTCTCCGGGCGACACAACTTGCGAGACATGTGCATAGCCTGCCAGCGTCATTTGGCTGCGAAAGGCGGCCAGATCCAGCACATTGCCTTGTTTGACAAAAAAAGAATATGCTGCAAGATATTCCCCTGGCGGAAGGGTGTAGAGCGCGGTTGTCACTGGCACGATCAGAACATCGCAGGTATGGTGGGTCACCTGATATAACGTTGCCAGCCGTTCGGAAATCAGATCCTGGTGCGGTGAAAAATTGTCGTAAGGCAGGGTTTCCCAATCCGGCAGCAGATTCACCTGTTGTTCGGGTGAGAAAAAAGGAATTTCTTCCAGCAATCTTTGGGCATCGAGTGCGTGGGCTGTCACGATAGTAAGCGGTTTTTCAGCTTGGTTGGCACGCGCCAGCATTGCCAGCGTAAAGGCATCACTCGACCCCTGAAAGTTAAAATCACGACGCGACACATCACTTGTGATTATCCTGGGTTCGGCAATCATATCTTTTGGCATCAGGGCGCCTCTAAAATCTCAAGGTGTTAAACAAAAAAGGCACAAAACGAGGCGCGGGCAGGCAATCCTCGAAATAGATGCTCGCAAATTCTGATTTTTGAAGATATCCATTAGGGTCTGTTGATATTTTGCGGTAATTATTTAATAAATATAGACAAAATCGTAATATTGGGGTTCCTATACCACCAACAAAACGAGTTTGTGATGCCCCGATTGATGCTCAGTGATGAGTTCTGGTCGAAGCTGGAGAAGATTCTGCTTCAAGAAGCGATTTATAACAAGCGCAATCTGCGCATGACGGTAGAAGGAA
>JAVVEX010000090.1:0-7958 GCA_032251195.1 Nitrosomonas sp. | reverse complement strand
CTCTCATGATTCAACTCCCTATATCGTTGATCTAAAAGCATTTGGCAGAAATTACTGAAAATAGTTCAGAGGCATATAAAATTATTATGAAAACATCCTTACTCACAATGACTGTTGTTGGCATTATCGTGGCTGGCTCGGTATTAAATGTCCATGCTCTTGATCTTTATGTCGATACTGTAACCAAGCAGGTTTTTGCGGAACCCGGACCCAATCGCGTTCATATGGGTTCCTATATAAAAGTGGATGGTGCTGCAGAAAAAGAAATATCCACCGCAACTTCTGAATCAGCACAGCATCCTGTTACCGCCAGTACCGATGAAATAAAGACTATTCATAAAGAACTCAAATTAAAAACCCTCAAAATTGAGGCGTTGGAAGAACGAATTAACAGTGCTGAAAAAGGTAGAATTAAACCGGTTCCCGGATTGCATTACGAGTCCAGCGATGGTAATTTTACCGCCTCGGTAGATGGTCGGGTACAGGTTGATTCCCAGTCCAACCTGATCAATGAGGTTTTGCCAGCCACAGGTGCAAATCTTCCCAATGAACTGAACAGTGGCGCGAACATCCGTCGCGCCCGTATTGGTGTTGAAGGTATGTTTTTTCGTAACTGGGATTATAAATTTGAGTTTGATTTCAGTCGCGGCTCGGGTACCGTTGCATCTGGTATAACCGATGCTTTTCTTCGCTACAATTTCGACAGCCCGCTTTCGGTTAAGATTGGCTCATTCAAAGAACCTTTCAGTCTGGAAGAAGCAACCAGCAACCGTTTTGTAACATTTATCGAGCGCCATATGTCGGTCAACACATTTGTCGACAATCCGAATGTTTACAAAACAGGGATAGGCATGAACTATGCCGTGCCACGTTGGCAGATTGGCTTGGCTTTTCAGACGGAGCCTGTTGGCGGCTTTGGTCGGTCTGTCTCATCCGTCAACACCAATGGTAATCAGAGCCGCAACAATGGTTCCGGCGATATCGGCTGGGAAGGCATAGGCCGTATTTCAGGTAGACCATGGATGTTGGATGAAACCAAATTCCTGCACACCGGAATTTCCGCTGGACACACGGTTGTCAATAACCAATTTCGTGCCGACGGCAGTTTTTCTCAGGTCAATGCGACAGCAGGCCAAAGTTCCGGCGGCATGTCATTTTCTGGTTCTTTGGGAACCAATGTAGATCGCACCGGTGTTTTGAATACCGGAAATTTAACATCCGGACCAAAAGGTGCGCCTGGCTCACGCCAGATTGACAGTTACGATCGGTTTGGCGCGGAAACGGCCTTTGTTTATGGCCCATTCTCGGCTCAGGCAGAGTATTTGCGCGTAAACATCAATGGTACCGGCTATGACGATGAACACCTTACTGGTTACTATGGATATGCCAGCTACTTTCTGACCGGAGAATCCCGTGTGTACCATGTCAAAAACGGTGCATGGAACCGAATAACCCCAAAAAATAATTTCAAATGGAATAGCTCTGGATGGGGCGCGTGGGAAATTGCTGCCGGTTATGATTTTCTGGATATGAATAATGGCAACATCCGAGGTGGAAAAGCAGACATGCTCAGATTCGCACTCAACTGGTATCCACATTCACATGTACGCATTATGACCAATATAATTCATGTCCTGAATGTAAATACATCTGGTGTCGTTAATTTCAATGCCGCAGGTGATGCGGTTGCCAATAGCCGCAGTCAAGGATTTGATGATGCCAATATCACTTCGTTCCTGACGCGCGTACAGGTTGATTTTTAGTGTCACGAACAAGATGTCTGCTCCCGCTCGCCTCCTGGCAACTACTTTTTCCTTCTCTTTCCGGAAAGTAGACTGCTGGTGAGGCTGGCATTGAAATGGCACAACAGCGCTAACGCACCCTCACCCATGCAGACATTCCGTGATTGTCTCTACTTCACCAGCCAGTTGATAATTAACAGTTGTTTAGCACTACTCGGCCATATGCGTGCAAATTTGTGGCAGAACAATTTTTTCAAATTGTGCATTCTTCTAGAAAAACGATTCGTTGTTTGCATCCTTCTATTTGCATTCAGTTTTTCTGCTGTCAGTGCTGAACCGGATATCTGGATTGAAATTGATACATCCAAATTACAGTTGGTTGTCATAAAAAATGGAAAAGTATCATTACGGCTGAACGGTATTTCTACAGGTAGATTTGGTGCCAGCAGAATGCGAATGAAAGGCAGTAACCTGACTCCGATAGGAACGTTCAAAATATCTTCAATTAGAGAAAGTCAACGTTTTTATAAGTTCTTCGCCATCGATTATCCCAATCGTGAAATTGCCGATCTGGCTCTGCGGGAAAACAGAATTGATCTCGCTACATGGAAAAAAATCATTCACGCTATCGATAACAATAAACCCGTTCCACAAGATACCCCGTTGGGCGGGCATCTTGGCGTCCATGGTCTCGGCAAAGGTGACCTTGATATTCATCGTCAATACAACTGGACCAATGGCTGTATCGCACTCACCAATACACAAATTGATCAACTTGGTCGCTGGTTAAAACCAGGTATGCGCGTCATCATTTTTTAACCATCGCATTAATTTATTGAAATCACCTACTGCAGGAGCTCTCCTCAAGTCATAAATATTTCACTGAATTGCCATTGCCAGGTCATGAAACTTTCAAATAATGACGAACAGCAACGTTTCAACTTAACAGTTTGATGTTCTTCTGTCTGAAGGAGCTATTCATGAAAGTCTCAGCATTCCCTCTGCCACAAACGCCCCACCAGTTTTTACCCAATAATTTTGTTCAATCCAGCGTCACAACGGATTTATCGAAACAACGTCACACAAAAAAATTAACCTTGAAAACATGCTGGGCAAAGCATCTGGACGAGGTTCGAGAAGCGCAACGACTGAGATACAGTGTTTTTGTCAGCGAGATGGGCGCATCCATTCCACTGGTCATTGCTGGTCACGATATAGATATTTTTGATAATTACTGCGAGCATTTGCTGGTTAAAAATCTTGAAGACGAACAGGTTATCGGTACTTACCGCCTGTTAACCCCGGCACAGTCAATATTGGTCGGAAAGTTATACAGTGATAATGAATTTGATTTGACCCGACTCAATCACCTGCGTCCCCATATGGTGGAACTTGGAAGAAGCTGCGTTCATAAAGATTTCCGGACCGGATCGGCCATGCTGGCATTGTGGAGTGGCCTGGTTAATTTCATGCAGCAGAATCGTCTTGAATACATGGTGGGTTGCGCGAGTATTCCCATGAATACTCAAAACGGCAAAACTGATCCAATGCAAGCTAATAATGCGGCCGCCAGCATTTGGCAGAAACTACGTAATAGCCAATTCATGGCTGATTCGGAATTTCAGGTCACACCGCACCTTCCCTTACCTGTGGAAAAATCAGAATATCAGCCGGATATAGAGCCACCAGCGCTAATCAAAAGTTATCTGCGATTGGGTGCCAGAATTCTGGGTGCGCCTGCCTGGGATCCGGAATTCAATACCGCAGATTTACCCCTGTTAATGAATATAGGTGATCTGCCCTGCCGATATCGCAAGCATTTTACGGGGTAACTCATGAATACCTCTGAAACCGCTTTTACTCACCATAACTTTTTTTATAACCTGACACATGAGGAACCAGATCATTTTGATGAGCCCTCCAAATCCACAGTAAAAGCCATCTTCATCTCTGATATACATTTGGGGACACCTGGTTGTCAGGCAACCGAATTACTTGAATTTCTCAAAGCCTACCCAAGTGATTATCTCTATTTAGTCGGCGATATTATTGATGGCTGGCAATTGCGCAGACACTGGTATTGGCCACAGTCACACAATGACGTCGTACAGAAACTGCTGAGACGCGCACGCAAAGGCTGCAAAGTATTATTTGTTCCCGGCAATCATGATGAGTTTGCACGCCAATTTCTTGGCCATTCTTTTGGTGGCATTGAAGTCGTGCCAGATGCCGTTCACCAAGCCATCGACGGCAGAAAATTCTGGGTTGTGCATGGCGATCTTTTTGATGGCGTCATACAGTGCGCGAAATGGTTGGCCTACACCGGCGACAACCTTTATGAATTTTCCTTGAAACTCAATCGATACTTGAATTCCTTACGCGCAAAGATCGGACTACCCTACTGGTCGCTGTCTCAATATCTGAAATACAAGGTTAAAACAGCGGTCAATTATGTAAACTCTTTTGAAGAGGCGGTTGCGCAGGAAGCACGCCGCCAGCAATATGACGGCGTAATTTGCGGGCACATACATCATGCTGAAATTCGTGATATAGATGGCATCACGTATTGCAACGATGGCGATTGGGTGGAGAGTCTGACCGCGCTTGTCGAACATTTGGATGGAAAAATTGAATTGGTTTACTGGAGCAGAAATACACAGGAGAAAGACAGGCAGCCAGGCAGCAGTTATGCACCAGCAATAACGGTAGATTCAAAAAACAAGAGTGTAGTATGAGACTCGCACTGATTACTGATGCTTGGAAACCTCAGGTTAATGGCGTCGTGACTACATTAATAGAGCTGGTAGCTGAACTTGAAAAGCTGCAATATCAAGTAGAAATCATTCACCCAGGTATGTTTAAAACTCGCCCTTGTCCCGGATATTCAGGTATTGACCTTGCCGTATCTCCGAGAAAGGAATTGTCAGCCGTGCTCGCATCGTTCGAGCCAGAGGTTATCCATATCGCCACTGAAGGCCCGCTGGGTTGGGCGGCGCGTTCCTGGTGCATGCAGGAACAACTGCCCTTCACTTCCGCCTTTCATACCAAGTTCCCCGAGATTTTGAATGCAGCAGTTGGGCTTCCTGTATCACTGGGCTACTTACTATTTAAGCGATTCCATCGGTTTTCAGCCGGCGTTATGGTGCCGACACAATCTGTTTTACACAATCTGCACATGCGCGGTTTTCAGAATCTAAAGCCATGGACGCACGGCGTAGACACCAATTTCTTCAACTACCATGACCAACCAGTTGAGCCTCCAATTGTTGGCAATCTGCCCAGACCCATTGCACTCTATGTTGGCCGCGTTTCGTATGAAAAGAATATCAAGGCTTTTCTGGACATGGATTTCAATGGAAGCAAAATTGTCTGTGGTGTCGGCCCGCTGGAAGATCAGCTCAAACGCAGCCATCCTGCGATTCATTGGATCGGTATATTACCTCGTACCGAATTAGCGAAGTTATATGCCAGCGCTGATGTATTCGTTTTCCCCAGTGCCGCAGATACCTTTGGGCTGGTATTGCTGGAATCAATGGCAACTGGCACACCAGTTGCCTGCTTCCCGGTTGATGGCCCACTGGAAGTAATCGGCGAAAGCAATGCTGGCGTGATGTCGGATGATCTTGCACAGGCCACGATGCAGGCTCTAAAAATCCCACGCGCTCAGGCAAGATCAAGGGCAGAATCTTTCAGCTGGGAAACAGCAGCAAAATATTTTACTGATTATCTTGTTCCTTTTAAATAACATGCCGATCAATTGATTACATATTTATCTCGCCTTGAAATTCGGTATCCGTCTCTTTTTCTGCCGGAAGAAACAATGTATATATATCCATTACATTGATCTCAATGCTCGCAGCAAACCCGCAAGGTCATGCGGTATAGGAGAATTCCACTGCATTCGTTGCCCGGTATGCGGATGAGTCAATTCAAGTCGCTGCGCATGCAAGGCTTGTCTTGGAAACTGCAAAACAGCTTCAGGCACGCGAATACCAGTTGGATCAGCAAGCTTTCCGCCATATACAGGGTCGCCTGCCAGCGGATGGCCAATTGCACGTAAATGGACACGTATTTGATGTGTCCGACCAGTTTCAAGGCTGCAACGCAATAGCGTGCACACCTGGAATTTCTCCAGAATATAGTAGTAAGTACGCGCAGGTTTTCCATTCTCGATAACTGCCATACGCGTTCTATGTTTGGGATGTCTGCCAATTGGCGCATCAACCACGCCATCTTTTCTGATATCTCCCTGCACGATCGCCAGATAATCCCTGTTCACGGATCGCTGCTGTAATTGCCGGACCAGGTTAAGCTGTGCTTCAATTGTTTTGGCAACAACCAGTAAACCCGACGTCTCTTTATCCAGGCGGTGAACAATACCTGCACGAGGAACGTGGCTGAGCCGTTCTGCATGACTGAGCAACGCATTCAGCATTGTTCCCTGCCAGTTACCGTTTCCTGGATGAACCACCAGTCCGGCAGGTTTATCAATCACCAGCAAGTGGCAATCTTCGTAAACAATGTTTAGCGGAATTGCCTCTGGATGGTGGCAACGCTCCGTATTAACCAAATCAGGTAAAATACGGATTCTTTCACCTCCCCATATCTTCTGCCTAGTATTGGCGGTTATGCCATCCACGCTGATACGATCCTGTTTAATCCATCCTTGCAGTCGGCTCCGTGACCACTGTGGCAATAAACGCGCCAGAACCTGATCAAGACGCAGGCCAGAGATATTCCCGGGCACATCCAAATCAATTGCATCATAATTCTGCTCAATCGGCATGGGCAATGCTCGCTTTACGTTATAATCCGTACAAAATTGTTTACTCTTGATGTGACTCATTTATGTTGCGATATCTTGTAATCGTAGGAATAGCCGTATTACTACCGGCATGCGGGCTGTCCCCGGAAAAGAAAGCTGTGGATGATAAACAGTCTCCAAGCAATCTCTATGCTGAAGCCCGAAGTGAGCTAAACAGCGGAAATTATGCGGCTGCAGTCAAGTTATTTGAAGCGCTGGAAGCACGTTACCCCTATGGACAATTTGCTCAACAAGCACAGCTTGAAATAGCCTATGCCTATTACAAGGATCAGGAGAATGCCTCTGCCATTGCTGCGACCGATCGATTCGTACAACTTTATCCGCAGCATCGTAATGTTGATTACGCTTACTATATCAGAGGGCTGGCAAACTTTAATGATAACAGAGGCATCCTTGGATATATTACCACCAAGCTGATCAATCAGGACATGAGTGAGCGAGATGCGAAGGCATCCCGGGAATCATTTGAAAGTTTTAAACAATTAGTCACACGCTATCCTGACAGCAAGTACACACCTGACGCACTCAAGCGTATGGCTTTCCTGGTGAATACACTGGCAACTGGAGAACTCTACGTTGCACACTACTACATGAAGCGTAAGGCTTATGTCGCAGCAGCCAGACGAGCTCAATTCATACTGCAAGAGTATCCACAAACGCCCGCCACCGAAGAAGCGCTATACATTATGGCACGCGCTTATAATGAACTAGGGTTATCAGATTTGCGTGATGACGCAGATAAGGTCATGCGTAGGAATTTCCCGGAAAGTAGCTATCTTTCCGACTCTATGCCATTAGGTGAGAAAAAATGGTGGAAAGTATGGTAGTTGGCTCACTTCCGGGTGAGTATTGCATTCCTGATCACATCTAAATAATGGGTATTTCTAAAAATCCATATTTCGTTACAATACGTCGTTATTCACAAAAAATATCTCCTCACATATCAATAATATGCTGTGTCAGTATTTTTTGTTCTTGCCTCGTCTTGTTTAAAACTCTGAATTCTTAGAGATGCCCTGATGATAGTAATTCAGCCCTGGTAGCTCAGTGGATAGAGCAACCCCCTCCTAAGGGGTAGGTCGGACGTTCGATTCGTCTTCAGGGCGCCAATAAAATCAGTAAGTTAATGAAGCTCCGATACTATCGTAGCTTGCCTATAAACTTCCTTAATAAAGTTGCATTTCAAAGTTGAATCCGCGCTACTTAAAAGTGTTTTTGTAAACCTGTTTTGAACACCGGTGCGCTAGAATTTCAATGAGGATTGAATAGCCCGCATGTCAAAAATTCTTTCCCAGTACCTTTTAGTGTATGTTCATTTAGGCTATGTCGCAATTAATTGTTGAATTGAGCGTCCAATGTGTATCGGTATGTAAAAAGAGGGGCGCACCATG
>JAVVEX010000089.1:0-8183 GCA_032251195.1 Nitrosomonas sp. | reverse complement strand
ATCACACCAACTTTCTGTTTTTTATCAGCTCTTGGGAAAACAAGGCAATTTCAACAATTAATTGTGACATAGCCTTAAAAAATAATACGATACGTATGTAGAGGCGCAAGCCATCACTCGGTTTAACGCATTCGTGCTCCGCCGGCTCAAGCCGGCAACTTCTCGTTTTTGATGTGCCCCACCCACACTTCATCCGTGGCATTATCACTTGATACTCCCCAAACAAGCCTGAATATGTATTCAGGCTTGTTGCAATTATTTCCTTTAAATTTAAATATCCCTATTGTCTAAATGGAAATTTACGTTCAAACTCCAAGTGTCCGTCGGGTTCAAGACTCGGTTATTACGCCAATGAGATAACGGTTTATATTTTCTAAATTTCTACACCCAAAAATTGAGAAAACCCGCACCCGCTCTTCTCGCCCGGCTCACTACGATGATTTCAACACGGCAGACACTTAAACAAGAAATGACTTGAGTTAGAACAGCAATTGTATTTTTCTTTCAAGAGATCCCCTATAGGAACTTATAGGTTAACAATACAAAGGAATTCATATGAAAAAATGTCATAGCCTGATGTTGTTGGGCGCGCTAAGTTTATTTCTCATGGGCTTTAGTTGCTGGGCCAACGCTGCAGAAATAGTCGTTATGAATGAAGCGCGAACTGTCGCACAATACAATTATATTATTCATATCCTCGCCATGCTGCTGGTCGGCTTCGGCTTTTTAATGGTTTTCGTCCGCCGCTATGGGTTTGGTGCGGTAACGGGCACATATCTCGTTGTTGCTGTCGGGTTACCACTTTATATTTTGCTGCGCGCCAATGGTATTTTCGGACATGCGCTGTCACCGCATACCCTGGATGCCATCTTGTTTGCCGAGTTATCGGTAGCCGCTGCCTTAATCGCAATGGGCGCCGTGCTGGGACGACTGCGTGTATTTCAATATGCCCTGCTGGCGTTTCTACTGGTACCGCTTTATTTACTCAACGAATGGATTGTTCTGGATAATGCTTTCGGTTTGACAAGCGGCTTTCAAGATACGGCAGGATCAATCGTCATTCATGCGTTTGGCGCCTATTTCGGCCTGGCAATGTCCATCGTGCTGACCACGCAGTATCAACGCAGCAAACCAGTGGAATCAGACGCCACATCGGACCGTTTCGCAATGCTGGGTTCCATGGTGTTATGGCTTTTCTGGCCGAGCTTCGCGACAGCGCTGGCGCCACTTGAAGACATGCCAAGAACGGTTGCTAATACCTTGCTGGCGCTATCAGGCGCGACAATCGCGACCTATTTCTTGAGTTATAAACTGAATGGCGGCAAGACGTCGATGGTGGATATGGCAAATGCCGCTCTCGCCGGTGGTGTCGGCATAGGATCGGTATGTGATATCGTTTCTCCGACAAGCGCATTTGGAATCGGCCTCCTGGCCGGTACCATATCGGTTATGGGCTATGTATTCCTGCTACCGCTGCTGGAGCGCAAGTTTAATCTTGTGGACACTTGCGGTGTGCACAACCTGCATGGCTTGCCCGGGCTGCTGGGCGGATTCAGCGCATTGCTGGTAGTGCCCGGTATCGCCACCGCACAACTAACCGGTATCGGTATTA
The DNA here is from genome assembly GCA_032251195.1 of Nitrosomonas sp. GTDB lineage: Bacteria > Pseudomonadota > Gammaproteobacteria > Burkholderiales > Nitrosomonadaceae > Nitrosomonas. The sequence goes on along the minus strand of JAVVEX010000089.1, from coordinate 6,571 downwards.
CGCTGGTTATCGCGCTGACGGGTGGCCTTGTGGCAGGCTTGATCATCAAGATTACCGGTACCACGCGCGAACCTTACGAGGATAGTGTTGAATTTACGCATGTGCCTGGACCAGAAAGCGAACGGGTAAATGATCAACTGCTGGCACGCATAGCATCACTGGAAAATAAAATTGCCGCACTCGCAACGCAGTCGCAGAACATATCAACAGCGCCAGAGTCAGGCCAACCACGACCAAAACCTTGAGATCATCGGCTCAAGCGGGAAAGTACCTGCAATTTTTTGTAATCCACAAAATGGGTTTACGGATTACCGTTTCCAGCAGGTCTCATTCCTGACAATCAACTGAAAACTGGCTACGCCGATGAATGCACTCGTTTTCATCTTTCGGGGTAGCCAGTTGCCATGGATGGCCATGGCTGTGGGATGGCAAATTAAAACAGTATTTTGTTACAATACGTCGCTATTTAGAATAAATATCTCCTTACCTATCAATCCTATGCTGCATCAATATTTTTGGTTCTTGCCTCGTCTTGTTTGAAACTCTGAATTTTTAGAGACCCCCTTAAAACCCGCTCCTGTTTATCTATGCTCCTGTTTATCTACTTTTGTCAATTCCTCATTGATCCGTTCAACCACGGCGCGAAATTCTGATTGTGCTTCATTGGCGGTATTTGCGATCAAGGCATTGTCCGCATTGGCTTCCTCCACCAGGCAGGAATAATATTTTTGTGCAAGCACCTGCCATTCATTGAGCGCTTTGATACTGCGGTTGTACTCATTCACGTTTGACGACTCAACCGTTGGCACAGGCGGTTTCGCGCCGCATCCCGCCGGCGACCAACTACCGTTGTCGAGGTGGCCAGCATGGATATTGGCGGTGACGAATATCGCGAAAACCGGCAAGAAAAATTGTATGTTCATGGTGATTGATTGATGATTGGTATAGAGGCAAATAATTATAGCCCATACGACCTACATAGTGTCTGCCCGAAAAAGCTGATTTCTGCACAGCAGTCATTGCGCTTGAGTGTTTCTCCCGTAACCAACAAAAAATAATTATAAATCAATGCATTTTTCTGCTGATCCAGCATCGGATTTTATAAGTTTAGAATGAATTTCTATTCAATTGACGATCAACCTGTTTTCCGATACATTCAGCTTTTATGCAAAAGAGCGTTTATTTTTCCGATACGCTCACCAGTCGCCCGGATCCACCGGGACGACAACCTGATCCAGTTTATATCCTGCCTGCAGCGCGCCCGGCATGCCAGACAATCAATTTGGCAGGGGACGTGAATGCTTTAACGATTTTTCTGTCGGAGTTGAGTTGGAAGGCAGCGACCACAATGCCTTTGCCGATGCACAACTCAACCAGTGACTCGATACATTGAAAGCAATGCGCCCAATGAGCAGTGGTCGGCTACTCCGACAGTATCACCGGACGCAAAACCGACCGGTAACCTTATTTTGACTGACCGAAAATAAACAGCTGCTGAACAGTTCATCATGCAATCAGACCATGTTAAAAACAAAAATACAAAAGCCAACGAAGCAAGAGAATCGCACATTACACCGTCTACAATTCCTGGTCGCCGCCTGTCTCAGCCTAACATTGCTTGCCTGCGAAAAAAATGATACGCCGCAACAAAAGAGATCGCCAACCACGCTGGTGAGCATTGCCACTGCCGAGACCATCACGCTGGAAATTCGCGAAAAAACCGTTGGCAGCCTGAAAGGCTTGATCGACCCGACCGTATCCGCCGAGGTGGCAGGTCGGGTAATCGAAGTCAAGGCACAGCCAGGGCAGCGCGTGAAAAAGGGTGATGTTCTGGTCATACTGGATCCGACCGACCTCGCCCTGCAACGCCGCGAGGCGCGGGCAGAGGTTGGTCGGATTGAAGCCCTGCTGGCCAATCAGAAACGCACGCTGGAACGCAACCAGGCTCTGGTCGAGAAAAACTTTATCTCCAGGAATGCCCTGGATGAAATCCATACACAAAAATCTGCCTACAAGAAAGAACTGGAAGCGGCTCGCGCCAGACTGGCCAGCATCGAACATACCGGCAGAAAAACACAGGCTGTAGCGCCGGTTGATGGCATCATTGAGGTGCAAAGCGTCTCATCCGGAGATTTTGTCAGCATCGGCTCCCCGATGATGCAAATTATCAGTAACCAGCGATTGCGCGCGCATCTACCTTTTCCCGAGCATATCGCTTCCAGAATCAGACCGGGGCTCAAGGTGCGCTTAACCACGCCAACTTCGCCAGAGGAAGTCATCTCTGAAATCCGTGAAATGAAACCCCTGGTCGGCGCCAGCAACCGTGCAATCGATGTACTCGCAGATGTCACCGGTCAGAAAAACTGGCAGGCGGGCGCCAGCGTCAATGCCGTGGTGGTCATCGGCGAAACCGAAGCGGTGGTTGTACCAGAACAAAGCGTCGTTCTGCGGCCATCAGGCGATGTGGTCTACATCATCCGCGATAACCGGGCAGAGCAGAGAATAGTGAAAACGGGGCTATGGCAGGAAGGCAAGGTCGAGATCATTGAGGGCGTCGAAACCGGCGAAGTGATCGCCGTTGACGGTGCCGCCTTCCTTACCGATCAGGCAGAAGTCACCATACAAAACGCTGTAACCGCCCAGGAAAGAACTGCATCATGACTCTTCCAGAGATATCCATCAAGCGCCACGTGCTGGCGTGGATGCTGTCCGGCCTTCTGGTATTGCTGGGTCTGATCAGTTATCAACGCATCGGCGTCGATCGTTTTCCGTTCATCGAGTTCCCCGTCCTGTCGATCACCACCAATCTGGTAGGAGCCAACCCGGACATCATCGACGCCAGCATCACCAGCGTCATCGAAACAGCAGTCAACACCACGCCGGGCATCGAACACATCGCCTCTTCATCATCCCCTGGTGTTTCCGCCATCACCATCACATTCGCCCTCGACAAGGACATCAATGTCGCCTACAACGAAGTGCAGTCGAATATCAGCCGCATCCTGCTGCGTCTGCCGGACGACGTTGAGCCACCGATTATCCGCAAGGTGGAAACCAATGCCTCGCCTATTATGTGGCTGGGTCTGACTGGTGACCGCACGCCGCAGCAACTCAATCTTTACGGTCTCAATGTCATCAAGAAGAAGCTGGAGACGATCAAGGGTGTCGGCGAAGTCCGCCTCGGCGGTCGCCTCGATCGTCGCATCCGCATCAATGCCATCCCCGAGCGCATGGCTGCCTACAATATCGTGGCAAACGATCTCATCAGCGCGTTCAACAACGAGCACGTGCAGTTACCGGGCGGCTTTCTGGTCGGCGAAAAAGCAGAACAACTACTCAAACTCGACCTCGAATATCACAATCTGCGCGACCTGGCAGAAATGATCGTCACCTATCGCGACGGCTCCCCGATCAGACTCAAGGATATCGCAGAGCTGGAGGACGGGCTGGATGACAAGCGGCAGGTCGCCCACTATAACGGACAACCGGCCGTCGGTATCGGCATTATCAAGGTATCCAACGCCAATACGGTGGAAATTATCAATGAAGTCAAAAGGCGCGTCGATGAGGAAGTCCGCCCCAATCTGCCACCGGGCATATTTATCGGCATCTCGACCGATGACTCTATTTTCATCAAGGAGATCGTCAACTCCCTGCAGGAACATCTGATCGAAGGCACCCTGCTGGCAGCCCTCATCGTCTGGTTGTTCCTGCGTTCGCTGCGCTCCACACTGATTATTGCCACTGCGATTCCGGTCTCCCTGCTAGGCGCGGTTGCGGTCATGTATTTCTCCGGCTTTACCTTCAATACCATGACGCTGCTCGCATTATTGCTGTTGATCGGTGTCGTCGTGGATGACGCCATCGTGGTACTGGAAAACATCTTCCGCCATCGGGAGATGCCGGGCGCCACCGCCATGTCTGCAGCCATCAGTGGCAGCTGCGAGGTGGCTTTTGCCGTGGTGGCGGCCACGCTATCGCTGGTTTCTATCTTTGCACCGGTGATCTTCATGGACGGCGTCATCGGTCAGTTCTTCAAATCCTTTGCCGTCGTCGTCACCTTTGGCGTGTTGGTTTCCCTGTTCGTCTCGCTGACCCTCACGCCCATGCTCTGTTCACGCTATCTCAAGGTCAGCACCCGGCACGGTAAACTCTATAGGCTGCTGGATCGCTTCTTTCATCGTATGGATGCCTTTTATGCCAAGAGTCTGGGCTGGGCGCTGAGACATCGCTGGAAAGTGGTTTTTGTGACGACGCTCGTCGTCTTGTCCAGCAATTTTTTGTTCGCGCAGGTCAGCAAGGAGTTCGTGCCGGCAGCGGACGAAGGCCGGTTCCGCATCTCGTTCAAGACCCCGCTCGGTTCCAGCCTGGAATACACAGAAACCCGGCTTAACATGATCGAGGATATCCTGGCAAACTATCCAGACCAGATCGCTAGCTATTTCACGATCATCGGCTTCGGCGCCCAGAGCCAGGTCAATACCGGCAATGCCAATATACGCATGAAAGAGCGCGGCGAGCGCAACATGAGCCAACAGGAACTCATGAGCAAACTCCGCGAGCAACTGGAGCAGATTCCGGGAGTACGCGCTTTCCCCGCGCCGATCGCTATCGTTGGTGGTCAGCGTTCGGAAAAACTGCAGTTCAACTTGTCCGGCGACCATCTGTAGCAGGTGGGCATCGTTGCCAAAACCATGCAAAAACGGCTTTCGGAAATACCTGGCATGGGCCGGGTCGATGTCGATATCGAACTCGACCTGCCGCAACTGGTCATGACAGTCGATCGCGTGCGCGCCGCCAGCCTTGGCATCACGGCGCGCGACATCGCCACCGCCATCAGTCTCTACAGCGGCGGCATTGATATCGCCAGCTTTAACGACGAGCCCGGCGACGGCCAGCGCTACAACATCCGCATCAAGGCCAGAAAAGGCAGCCTGGTGCAGTCGGACGACCTGAAGAAAATATTCCTGCGCAGCGGCGATGGCGGGCTGGTGCGCCTGGATTCCGTGGTCACCTTCAACAAATCGCTGGGAGCGTCTGTCATTGGCCGTTTTGATCTGCAATACGCCGCGACACTCTACGCCAGTCCCAGCATTCCACTCGATCAGGCCGTCGCCAGCGTCAATCAACTCGCCAGCGAAATTCTGCCACCCGGCTACACCATCCGTCTGATCGGAGAGGCAGAAGAAATGGCAAAGACCGTCAAGAACATGGTCTTCGTCTTTGCGCTGGCGCTTGTCCTGCTCTACATGGTACTGGCGAGCCAGTTTAACTCCTTCCTGCAGCCGCTGATCGTCATGGTCGCCCAGCCACTGGCCATTATCGGCGGCGTGCTGGCACTGCTGCTGACTGGCAACTCACTCAACATCTTCTCCATGATCGGCATGGTGCTACTGATCGGTCTGGTAGCGAAAAACTCCATCCTGCTGGTCGACTTGACCAACCAGTTGCGGGAAAAAGGTGCCGATATCGACGACGCCCTGCGCAAAGCCTGCCCCATCAGACTACGTCCGGTACTGATGACATCGCTCACCGTAATTCTGGCATTGCTGCCTGCCGCGCTGGGTCTGGCTGCTGGCGCTGAGACCAACGGCCCGCTGGCGATTGCCGTCATCGGCGGCATGATCTCATCCACGCTGCTGACGCTGATTGTGGTGCCGGCGGTCTACTCGCTGGCGACTCATGGTCAGCAGCGCTTTGAAAATAAAACTCAATCCGGCGCCTGATAAACGACGAAATTCCTCATTGCCACCAGCAGCCCGCCGAACTTGAAGTATCGAAATAAAGTCAGGCGGGCAAGTCGCGCGGTAATCGCCCTCAAAATTCGGCTTCACGAAGACAGATTCTCGCAATTGATTTCTTTAAAATAAATTATATCAAACACATGTGACAATTTGTCACATTCCAACCCTGAAACAGATCCGATAGACTGCACGCACAAAATTATTACTGGAGGGTAAATAATGTGGTGCAAGTCGTTTGTGATGGGTATGGGCTGGTGGATGATCGTCTGCTCAAGCGTTATTTACGCAGCTGCCGATGCTGTTGGCAAATCTGCATCCACGCAGGTCAAACCGGCGATGGCGGTAGGGACAACGTTTGATCACCATGACCGTCTGTGGTTGGCGCGAGTGGAAAACCAGCGGTTATTGGTCTCATGGTCAGACGATCTGGGGAAGCATTTTTCGCCAGCAATAATTGTCACGCCCAAAGCAGAGAATATTGCCGCAGATGGCGAGAATCGCCCCAAAATCGCGGTAGCAGATAACGGCACGATTCTGGTCACCTGGACCCAGCTTTTATCTGAACGGTACGCCGGAAATATTCGTTTTTCCCGTTCCACCGATAACGGCAAAACTTTCTCGGCACCGATTACGCTCAATGATGATGGCCGGATCGTAAGTCATCGTTTCGAATCGCTGCTCACCGATGGTCGCGGTAATGTGATGGTGGTCTGGATCGATGCGCGTGATCGAGAGATTGCAAGAGAAAACAAAGGCTATGTCGCAATTAATTGTTGAATTGAGCGTCCAATGTGTATCGGTATGTAAAAAGAGGGGCGCACCATGAA
>JAVVEX010000088.1:0-8211 GCA_032251195.1 Nitrosomonas sp. | reverse complement strand
TCACGTTCGGTAAAATTCACCTTGTTATCAATCACTCTCTCCAACCTGCCATCACCAAGCGGCGTAAAGAAGCGCTGGGTCTCATTCCGGGTATCCCAACTGTTTGACCAGCGCGCGGTAGTGGTATAGCCGAATGAAAAATCTCCGGAACTAAATTTGTCTCCCATCGCCACATTAATGCGATGATCCGGGCCGATATTTTTCTTGTTGATATCAAATGTGCCGGATAGATCATTACCCAGCACCTGGAGTTCTTCTCGCGTAAGTCCTGATGGATTGGTTGGTGCAAATTGAGCAAGCTGCTTTCCACCGGAAATTGCGGCAGCCAGCGAATCCGGCATTTTCCGAGTTCCGTCATCAACTCCGAATATATCGGTATCTCCTCCTTTGTAACGCAATCCCTTGGTAAAGGTTTCCCCCTGATTAATACCCATCTGGGTAGACAACTGGAAGAAAAATCCATCCGGTATGGTTTTGGTACGTATTTCTACCGTTCCACCAGCAAACTCTGCCGGACGATCGACCGAGTATGATTTTTGTATCAAAATACTGTCGATCACACTGGTCGGAAAAAGATCGAGCGGGACGACTCGCCTGGTTGGATCTGGAGAAGGGATGGAGGCTCCATTTAACAAAGTGCTGGAATAACGTTCACCCAGCCCACGGATAAAAATGAATTTTCCGCCAACCAATGTAAGCCCAGTCGTACGTCTGAGCGCACCGGCAGCATCACTATCACCGGAACGACTGATTTGCTCTGCGCCCAGCACATTGGCCACAGATGAGCTGTTCCGCTGTTCTTCAACAATTGCGGCCAAGCTGCCCGCGACCATGGGTTCCAGTACTACGTGTTCAGGCAATTCTATGCCAGCCGGTGTCAACGAAAAAGCTTCTTCACGGGTTGCATCCGCAGCTATTTCAATGCCATCCCTGACTTGTGCGCTAAAATTCGGATGCATTATGGAAATACTGTAGTCTCCGGCAGGCACTTCCGTCCGAAACGTTCCGTCCTGGGAAGTACGCAATTCTGTCGCAATTCCACTGAAAAAGACTCGTGCCCCGGAAACCGGCTTTTTACTTTCCGCAGAGACAACCAGACCGGAAATGATTCCTTTTGCGGCAATTTTTGTTTGATTCGTTGCGTCTTCCACAGCCAGTTCGCCATCTGGATGAGAAGTTTGAATATCGATAACGGGCGCGCGTCCATCGGTATACGTGGTGACGATGACCTGCGCGTTTTCACCTGCAATTAATGGTATGTCCAGACTAAGGAGTTCTTTTTCTGCCTGGCGGAAAGTCAGTACATGCTGACCGGGCGGCAGCGATACCTGAATATAGCCATTTATATCCGTCAATCCATGCGATGTTGTCCCGGTGGTCAGACCTGCTTCTGATAAAGGCATGCCATTTTCAAACAGGTATATGGACAGCTCTGCCGGATCAGCCGCCTGCGCATTAAATATAATGCCTAAGAATAACGTTAAAGCAATAAGTTGCCAGCTTTGCTTCATAAGAATTTACGATTATGTTTCAGAGAGGGTTGGAGTGAATAATACGTGACAGATATTGCTTAAGCGTTACACCGAAGTACATTTGAGCGAGTCTTCCTCGCATTCCTGGATCAAACGACGCAACTCTACTGCGCGTTTAAATAATTCCGGATCCTTGATTGGCTCAAGATGGCGCCGTGTGAGATTAAAATTACCCGTGGCAAACGCCGCATAGGCAAGCGCATACTGGATGTGTTGATCGTTCAAAATGCCTGAGCGAAATAAAGCAGCTTCCATGCCAACAATTTTTTCATACTGTTTAAGGCCCAAGAGAATTGCCATGCGTTGTTTCAGCTTAATTGCTGAATCAGAAATACGTGCGTTTAACGCAAGGGCACGATGCAATCGACCGGCTCGCCGGTACAACTCTGCGGATTCGCTGACAAAACTGGAATCAATTGCCGCAGCCTGTTCCATAATCGCAGCTGCGGTATTGACCATGCCTTGATCCAGATAATTGTGTGCCAGTACTTTGGTAATAATTGAGTGCGTTGGATAATTCAGCCGCGCAATTTCCAGTATGGATGATGCTTCGTCAAACTGACGACTGATGCGCAATGCATTACCGATGGCAACATAATCTTCCGGCCTGGCTTTTGATTTTTTCAGATATTCCCTGCCAAATTCCGCGCCCAGCCGGTAAAGCTCCCGTTCAATGGCATAAAATACCTGCCTTCTAAGGAACCGGTAATCATCACTGAAATAGCGTTTACCCAGCAGCAAGGCCTGCCAGGCATCACTGTACTGCTGCAGCATCCAGTGCGATTGAGCTTTCATCTCCAGAAGTGCCGGATAGGTTTTGACAGCATCGCCAGAGAGCGCGATTGCGGTAATTGTTTCCTGGTATTCTTCCAGGCCATAATGCGCCTGCGACAGATAAAGATAAATTACCGGCTCGGTTTGTCCCTGCTTGATTGCCTGACCCAGACTGACTTTCGCTCCCGCCAGGTCATTCAGCCCTAACTGCGCCAACCCCAATACAGTGTAATAGCGCACCAAATCAATATCTTCCTGCTCAAGATCAACATTTTGCAATGCCATGAGCGCACGTTCGTTATGGCCATCCTTAACCAGAGTTGCCGCCAGCGTTAAAAAATCAGCTTCCGGTTCAGCATCTTTTTTGGCACTGGCAGGGGAAATCAAAAAGAAACCACAAAGCAGCACGACCAACATATGAGATGCGATACAAGGCACCAGTCGCGCCGCATGGCCATTCCCGGCAAGCGACCGGCAACACCGTAACGCGCCCGCCAGTCTGATTAATCGGATCAGGATTAGTGGCATTTCATTTATTCCAGTCCAAAACGTATTTTTTGCTTAACCCAGGTTTTAACTGCCGCACCCTGATAAAGCGCCGGTGAAAAACGCCAGCTTCTGATACCGGCGATTGCGGCATCATCAAAGACACCGCTTGGCGCAGATTCCAGAATCTGTACTTTATCTATTGATCCATCCACATCAATCAACAGCGAGAGCACAACATGCCCCTGTATCCCGCGCTGCTTGGCAGCTTTGGGATATTGAAAATTTCCTCTGCTTCTTGGCTGAGGCGGCGTATCGACCGAATCTTCGGTCATGACCGATGCGCCTGTTTTTCCAAGCAAGCTTTCATCAACCCCCATTCCTTCCAGCCCCAAACCGAGCAAGCCCATATCGATGCCGGACAAAGAAGAATCCAGACCGGACAGCGGAGGCGCAACACGAGCTTGCCGGGGACGTGGCTTGGGTTTGGGTTTATTAAGTTTTTTGGGCGGATCTGGTTTTTCCTGCTTGATGATTTCCATCTCACTCACAGATTTTGGCGGCACCTTGTCAATCTCGCCAAGATAGCGATTCATCAATATGATCAAACCAAAAACGATAACCGGCCCCAGCAACATGCCAACGCCAGCACTGACATATTTACCTCTTCTTTCAGTAATTAAATCAGCTGTCATCGGTTGTCACTTATCCAGCTTCTTTCTCGGTGGCAACGCCTACATTCTTGGCGCCAGCCAGACGCGCCTGGTCAACTACCTCAACCAGTTTACCCGCTGGAACGCCTTCATCCGTAACGACCAACACGCCTGCTTCAGCTGAAGCCTTCAGCAAATCACGGAGTTTGCTCTGAATGAGCCACAACCGAATCGGCTCACCATCCAGATAAGTATCGCCAGCCTTGTCGATATACAAACGTATCGCTTTGGTGGACGCAGCTGACGCACTGGCCGCACTTGGGCGCTCCAGTTCCAGCTTCATGTCTTTAACGAACGTTGTTGTCACCATAAAAAAAATCAACAGAATAAAAACGATGTCGATTAATGGGGAAATATCCAACGCATTATTTGTTTCAGTCTTGTTCCGGTATCTCATTTTTTATTTGTCACCATTTGAATGATTAAAATCTGACGCTCAGCATAAGAACCAGTGGCCATTTCTGCTTTAGCGTGCCCGGATACATAACAAATCCCTGATTTGATTAAGTTCAGCCTGAATCCGGCGCTGCTTGCGATCCAGTATCGATTTCGCGAGAAATCCGGGAATAGCAACAGCCAAGCCCATCTGAGTGGTAAAAAGCGCCTGGGAAATACCACCGGCTATTCCGCCGGATTGCGTGAATAAAGCCATGTCTGCCAGGGAGTCGAATGTCTCGATCATGCCATTGACTGTTCCCAGCAACCCCAGCAAGGGCGCTATCATAACGATGGTATTGATCACAGGCCGGTAACGGCCTATTTCAGTCTCGTAGCGGTGGAATGCGCCATCCAGGCAACTGCGTAGATCGGCCACACCACTTCGCTTGATATTTACGCCAATCATTGCGGCTTCTTCCACGATATCTCGCGGTTTCTTTCCGTCAGCATGTGCCCCAAGACTCGTTCTAATGAGTTCACGCGGACTTACCTTACCCTTGCGTCTCAGTATCCAGAATCTGTAACCCAGCCCAAACCACAGCAGCGCAGTGGCGAGCAGCAACGGCGGCATTACAAACCCGCCTGCATGAATGAATTTATCAAGCTCTACGATCAGGTCAGTCATAATTCAGACAAGTAACTTTTAGATTTTTTATTTCTGATGTGATTGAAAGTCAATCGTCGACCGATAGATGAAATTCAGGTAGTCGAATAGCTCAATCCGCCAGCCGGCACATCACCTGTTTGATCTTTCGGTTTCAAATCTGTTGGCATGGTTGGATTTTCGGGATCACCCGGCGCTGGTTGCGGAATATTGCCTGTTATGATATTGCTCACTTTCAATGCAACGCCTTCCAGTTCACGCTTGATGGTCTCTGCCCAGCTATTGAGCATGGTGCCCAGTAATACTGCCGGTATGGCAACAATCAAACCCAGCTGGGTCGTCACCAGTGCAATCGAGATACCGCCAGACAGCAATTTCGGATCACCGGTACCAAACTCGGTAATGATGTCAAAAGTTGAAATCATGCCGGTAACGGTTCCCAGTAGCCCCAGCAGTGGGGATACCGAGGCAATGACCAGTATGGTCGAACTAAAACGATCCAATTTTTCTGTTTCGTGCAACAGTGTTTCCGAAATTACGTCTTCCAGTTGATCGCGTTCATATTTTTGGCTTAGTGTTGTTGTCAGTAGTCGCGCAAAAGGTCCTTTCTTGCCCTGGCAATACGCCAATGCCTTATCCATCTGTTGATGTGCAAGCATACCAAGCGTTTCAACGCTTATTTTCTGACCGTTTACACTATTGAGATACAAGATCGCAGCACGAACAATCGTTACCACAACAGCCACCCCTCCCAGAAAAACGATAATCCAGCCAATAACACCACCAGAATCGATAATTTCTTTTACGGTCTTGTCCTGATGAAAATCAATTGCACGTTCGCGAGATTCGAATAAAAACATTTTCAAAACGGGCAAGCTGCTGCCTGCAAGCATTGCTTCAGCTACGTCGGAAGCAGGCTCCGCCCACAGGCGAAATCTGTTATTGCCAGCAGGAACCAATATGCCGCTACCTTTCTCGCTGACACCGTAGGCGGCAATATTACCCACCTGAACAATATTGCCTGCCACCTCGGTTCCATCCAGCAGAAAAAACTTACCTGCCTCGCTATATATGTTGCTTAACGATCCAAGCAGATTAGTTGCCTCGGAAAACAACATGGAGAGTTTTGTCTGATCATCACCTTCCGCAAAGGCGCTATTTTTTTCAAGTGAACGGTTGTACTTCTTCAAGGTGCTGTCAGCCTGTGAATAAGTCATATCAATTAATTCACTCCGTTCCCTCAGGCTGTCATCCTTATGCTCGGCAGATGTCAGCTGGCTTCTCAGGTCATCTTCCTGCGTGGTTAATTTGAGATTTTCACGCTCCAGCGCATTAATACGTTGCAGCAAGGTCTGTTCGGCACCATTGCGCTTGCCTCTGAATTCCGTTAAACGCTTGTTCAGCTCTCTCTTTTGTTCCTCAAGAAAAGCAAATTCACGTTTGTAGGCAGCCGATAAAGTAGCAGGATCAGCAGCACTAACCGAATTTGACGATGTGGTCTGTTTTGGTGCAACGGGTTGGGTTGTCTGATCAGCATCCTTTCTGGCAGGTACCGGAGCTGCATTTTCTACACCCTGCGCGGTAACAATTGCCGGCAACAACAAAATTGCCAGAGAAACTGCAAATGATTTATATGTGCACATTTTTTATCAGGATTCGTTAGGATTGGGCAATTCGAAATAACCTTGGCGAATCTGCTTTTTCAGGGAATCGAAGAGCTTTTCGATATTTTGTCTGGCATCAGCATCCTGTGATTCCACGAACCGCCATTCATCATTTTCTTTTCGTGCCAGACCGACCTGATTATTGCTGGTTTGAAAATAAAGAAACATCGAACCCAGCTTGGCGACATCCGCCAACACATTTTCACCATTCAACGCAATTGACTGGCTATACAGACCATTTTCGCGCGTCAATCTGATTTCGTCTTCAATAAACGCCCAAAGCCGGTTGACCGTCCGGTTAGGATCAACCTTGCCGCTTTCAAGCTGCGCTTTCAAATCATCCAATTCGGACAGCCGTTCATCCACCTTGAATGGCAGACTATTTTCGACGACATTCCGCAACTTATCCAAACCAGTGCTGACAACCGGAAGCAATACCTCTTCACTGCTTAATTTGGCCATTTTGGCTTCTTCCAGCTTCTGAATTACCTGATCCATTTTTTCGACAGATAATCGTTGGCGGCGATTTTCGATACTCAAATCCGACAACTGCGAACCAAGCGCATCCATCTTGATTCTATGATCCTGCCTTTCCATATCCAGCTGATTTTGCAGCTCCTCAACTTCACCGCGAATCCTTATCAGTGATTGCGCAAGTTCGTCGGTTTTGTCTGCATGGACAGGCACTGCAGCGCAGAAAAATATTGTCAGTAATGCAACCAGACAAAGTGATTTTTGATAGGTATCAGTCATTGGCAGCTTCTGTAAATCCCAGTAAAATAAAAAGAATTATTTCGCCGAGTGATTTTAATAATCAAACATTGCAATTTCGTTACAAAATTACTGCAAAATTATTACAAAGCACGCCATCCGAGACCCAAGCCAGAGCATTTGCCCGTATGTCTTCCACCTTGGATGGCTTAGGTAAAACCTCAAGACTTGAAGAGTGAAACGAAAGGAGATGGTATGAAAGAGTTTCGCGCGGAAGCGAAGCGCTGTGCGTGACAACAAACGCAGAATATAACCGGTTAATCGCGGGACTAACCAAGTTTGTGGGACTGCTATGGATGGTGAAATGGTGGCGAATCAGGGATTTGAACCCCGGACCAACGGATTATGATTCCGCTGCTCTAACCGCTGAGCTAATTCGCCATGAAGCGCAAGAGAGCGCATTTTGCCCGCTGACCGATGTGAATGTCAAGGTTTAAGTCACTAACGGATATTTCTATTATATGAATCTTCATCTAACCCGTGAGCAAGGAGCAGATGACGATATACAGAAAATCGCTTTAAGCAGGACGATTCATGTCAACTATTGTACATACAATGTAACCATGATAAGGTTTGAATGGGATACAACAGAAGCTGCCAGCAATGAGAAAAAACATGGTATTTCTTTCGAAGAAGCCAAGTTCGTCTTCCATGACGAATTTGCAGTGCAATTTTATAATAATGCACATTCGGGAGAAAAACACTGTTTTCTGATGCTCGCCTTTAGTTGTGAATCCAGGATGCTCCTTGTCTGCCATTGCGAACGGGAGTCAGGCGATACAATCAGGATAATATCAGCCCGCAAAGCAACCAAATGCGAAAGCAAACACTACAAAGGTAACGCGCCATGAAAGCAGAATATGATCTTTCCCAAATGAAATCACGAAAAAACCCTTATGTCTCAAAACTGAAGAGATCGGTTACAATCCGGCTCGGTGAAGATGTGGTCGGGTATTTCAAAGAAATGGCTGAGAACAGTGGTGTGCCATACCAAAGCCTCATTAATTTATATCTTCAGGATTGTGTGCGCAAACATCGAACCATTGATATTTCTTGGCCATCAAATTCAACTGCGGTTTCGAACCAATAACAAGTCCGTAGCGGTTTTGAAGGTTTGCTTTTATCGAGTTCGGCGGCTTCGCTAAGCATCCTTTGGTGGCTCGTTCCTTAGCTTTACGTTATATGCCCAACCCAGGAGCTATGATCATTTCTGGTGTATGACAAGGGAG
>JAVVEX010000087.1:0-8298 GCA_032251195.1 Nitrosomonas sp. | reverse complement strand
TATCACACCAACTTTCTGTTTTTTATCAGCTCTTGGGAAAACAAGGCAATTTCAACAATTAATTGTGACATAGCCTTGATTTTTGACCAGCGCTATATCCTTGGCTCCAATTTTGATTTTATGTTTAACGGCACCTGGATGAATGCCAAGATTGAGAAAGGAAGCGTCGTCGCCTTCACCGATTCGACCGGCAACCCCGCGAATTTCAACCAGACCGGTTTACAGCGCATACGGATGCCGCATTGGCGCGCCAATTTCTTTACCACTTATCACGCCACCCCTGCCTGGGACATCTCATTCTCGGGACGCTATACCAACGATTCCTGTAATGACCCGGATAACAAGGATTTTGTAAACGATGTATTTGGTACGCAAAGCGACTTTTTCTTTCTGGATTTCAAAACCAGTTATCGCTATCAGTTTGCATCAGGCATCAAAAGCCGGTTCTCGTTCGGCATCTCGAATATCAATAACGACAAGGCTTTTGTTTTTCATCCCTACCCGCAAAGAACTTACCTGGTTGAAGCCGCGTTCAGCTATTGAAGCGAAATCATGTTGTTCCACAGGGCCAAGGCCAAGTTACGGCGCATGGTGTTAACGACAGCCATTCATCGATGCGATATAACCGTCATTCGTAGTGGGTTCAAAGCCGCAACACTTTAACCGCACGCTCCTTTCCAATACCTTTACCACTGAGAATTTCAAGGAGTTCCTGAGTACCAGTCCAGCTCTTGCCTTGTGTCGTTCAGATCAGTCGCCAATCCTTCACGGATAGACTCTCTCATTCCAGGGATAGATACAATGAATATAAAAGAAAAGCGCCGGTCTCCCGGCGCTTGAACTTTTTGCTTTATTTATAATTTTTATTGAATGGAATCCAGTCAGACCAGTTTAAGGCGGCGGCTCAAGCCCATCCCCAGCAACCCGGCACCCAGCAGCAGCAGGCTGACGGGCTCAGGAATCTCGAAAGGGGGTTGCACAGGAGTTTCACTACCACTACCGGTACCTGAAGCATCGTTATAACCCAAAGCTGAAGAAGTCAATGACTGATAACGCACTCCGAAGTTATCGAAGGTTACCGGAGGAGGGCTGTCCAAAAATGTTAGCGCCACTTGAAGCGTTACTGGAGCGCCTCCCAATGAAACGCCACCGCCACCGCCTCCTTGACAGTTATTACTACCCCCCCCTTCTTTAAAGCAAATATCAATAGCACCAAAACCATTGGGGAAACTACCACCTAATACAGCAAGCCAGTTTGATGGCGATGTAACCGACGCACTCGATATATTGGGGTCAGTATTAAACCCAATAGCGGATACCCGCGCAGACTGCCAGATACTTGAGTCAGAAGTGTTCGCGATAGTAATGTCAAAGTTTAATGTACTCCCACTCACCCCAGTTAGCGTGAATGTTGTCCGGGCAGTAAGTCCAGAAATACCGGGAGCACTATCAATATTACCATCGTAATCAATAATTACCGTATCGCCTACACCGTTAAATGTGAAAGGTGTTGCGTATCCTGTATTGGCCAGCAGCAAAGCTGAGCCAAGCAGTGCAGTCAGTCCTGTTTTTAAAAAATTTATTGTCATTAGAGTTTCTCCTTAAATCGAATATTATTCGCGTTATTTATCCCCGCATAATTATACTAAGCACAAACCATGCCATAATTTCAAGACACTGAAAAACAACAAAAATACAGGAGCACTATAGACAATGGGAATTTTATGTAAATTTTTCCGACAAAAAACGCCCTACATCAGCAAGGCGTTTGAGAATAACAATGAAAAAAACGTTTATCAATTGCGTACTGTGACTGCACGTCATCAGGCTTGCCACCCCGCCTTAGCTGATATTGGCCACTTTGGCGCCATTATCTGCCAATTCCTGGAGGCGCTCTAACCGGAATTATTGACCAGTTTTTTTCCAGTGAGCGCGTGTCGATGAAGAAATAGTAAATAGTCCGGTTATAACAAGGCGGCTTGTAACCGGGCGCCACCAAAAGCAGGCCAGTGTAAAAAGAATCGACGCCATTTGCATGGGTGATGATTTCCCATGTCACGATTTCTTAATAATTTTGTCTTAGCGCATCGACCACCGGTACGTGGGAAACCTGTCTGGCGGGGAGCAGCGCCGCCAGTATGGTCGCAATGCAGCCAATACTGAACGCAGTCAGCAGGACGACCGGCACGATCTGAATCCGGGCGGTATAGCCCAAATCAGCGTTGGGCGGCGGCGGCATCGGAATGCCAATCGTGGAAATTACGGTTGCCAGCAAAATACCCACCCCGATCCCCAGCCCGCCGCCAATCAGCCCCAGCAGTAAATTCTCCTGAATAATCAACAAAAATACCTGGCTGCTGCGATTGCCGAGCGCCATCATGGTGCCAAACTCACCGACACGCTCAAAAATACCCATGTTGACACTGTTGGCAACACTCAGCAGCACCATGACCAAAATGATGATCTGCAACACACCAAACTGGCCCTTATACAGCTCCATCGTTTTTTCGTAAAAATCGTTGAGTTCCACCCAGGTTTTGATTTCCAGCCCAGCCGCATCGAGCTGGCCGGTCAATTGTTTTGCAACCTGATCGGTATCCCCGGTCTCCTGCAGCAGAATAACGAGCGCATTGACGCCTTGCGTGCCAATCAATTCCTGCGCGGCGGCCAGCGGAATTTTGACCGCGCGCGCGTCATAATCACTGGAAAAACTCTGGAATACGCCGATCACTTCAAGATCAAGGCTATTCAATGCGCCATCAAGCGTATTCGCCAGCAGGGTAATGTGATCACCTGGGGAGAGTTTGAGCGCTTTTGCCACGCCCTGACCAAGCAGGACGCCAAAATCATCGCTGTCAACCAGTTGCCGCCCTGCCGTCATGACGATCGAGCTGCCAAGTTCAGCCTCATGCCCTGGCTGCACGCCCTCTCCGATGATTGGTAGATCATTGCGGCCATTATTGAGCAGGCCAGAGAAATTCAACCGCGCCATGCTGGTGTAAAATTTTTCGACACCAACCGATGCGGCGATCTGCCGACTCAGTTGATCGGAATCGTGGATCAGATAGTTCTCGGGCGAACGCGTGCCTGAAGCAAAATAGCCTTGCCGATAGACCTGCAGGTGGCCGCTTTGTGAATGAATCAACGCCTCACCCAGTTGTATATAAATATCATTTACCCAACCACCCGCCAGAACGATCCCGGCCACGCCGCTGATAATGGCCGCAAGCGTCATCGATGTATGAGTCTTTTGCCGGAAGATATTACGAAGCGCCAGTTTGAACATGGAATTAGAGATGCCTGAATATTAATCAATCCGTTTTTGTCACGGCGCTGGGGGAGTTGTCCGTCAATTTCTGCAACGCGGTTAAAAACTCCATTGGCAACGGGAACACAATTGTGGAATTTTTCTCGCCAGCTATTTCGGTTAATGTCTGCAAGTAGCGCAATTGTATTGCTTGCGGCTGCTGCGACAAAATTTGTGAAGCTTCCAGCAAATGATGGGACGCCTGTAATTCACCTTCCGCATGAATGACTTTGGCGCGACGTTCACGCTCCGCTTCCGCCTGTTTGGCAATTGCCCGGATCATGGTTTCGTTGAGGTCAACGTGTTTGATTTCCACATTGGACACCTTGATTCCCCAGGCATTGGTCTGTTCGTCCAGAATCAACTGAATATCCGCATTCAGCTTATCGCGACTCGCCAGCATTTCATCCAGCTCATGTTGCCCCAACACAGAACGTAACGTGGTTTGAGCCAACTGACTGGTTGCCATATGATAATCCTCAACCTGAATAATGGATTTCTCTGGATCTATCACACGAAAATACAGCACCGCATTGACTTTTACTGATACGTTATCACGTGAAATCACATCCTGGCTTGGCACATCCATGACAATGGTACGCAAATCCACCCGCACCATGGTTTGAACAACCGGAATAATGATGATCAATCCGGGTCCCTTGACCTTCCAGAAGCGCCCCAACATAAACACCACGCCACGCTCATATTCTCTGAGCACCTTGAAGGCGCTCGCCATAAAAAAAACGGCAAAGGCAATAAATAACGCTACTGCTGAAAGAGCGTCCATATTCATATCCATATCAGTTCTCCGCTATGTTGTTTGCTTCCCAAGGCTCCACTTCGAGTAAAAGCCCATGAATGGCCGTTACCCTGACCTGCTGACGAACCTGCAACGGTGAGCGGGTATGCGCCCGCCATTGTTCACCATGTACACGCACCCAGCCTTCGTGATCAAAGCCCTCCATCACTTCACCAACACTATGCAGCATTTGCTCACTGCCGGTTACCGCTGGTCCTTTTCTGGCCTTGAGCGCCATCCCCAGGATCAGGATACAGACTCCGGCAGACATGAGCGTGAACGTTGCAATCAGGGGCAACGAGACGCCATAACCAGGAATATCGGTATCGATCAGCATCACCGAGCCAATCGCAAAGGCGGTAATGCCACCCAGACCCAAAGCGCCAAAGCTCGGCGCAAATGCTTCGGCCAGCATAAAAGTAATTCCCAGTAAAATCAGCGCCATACCCGCATAATTAACCGGCAGAAC
Source organism: Nitrosomonas sp. (assembly GCA_032251195.1). Taxonomy (GTDB): domain Bacteria; phylum Pseudomonadota; class Gammaproteobacteria; order Burkholderiales; family Nitrosomonadaceae; genus Nitrosomonas. The sequence goes on along the minus strand of JAVVEX010000087.1, from coordinate 3,723 downwards.
CTGGAAAGCAAATAACGCCAATAACAAACTGATGGTGCCAATCACGCCGGCCACGATCGTTCCGGGATTGGCAAATTCGAGAATAAGGCCGTAGATTCCAATCAGCATCAGAATATAAGCAATACTGGGATCAGTGATAACCGCCAGCAGGCGCGTGCGCCAATCCGGTTCGATTTCCATCAGCCTCAAGTTTTTGGTCATCAGCGTTACCGCTTGCCCGGACACACTGACCGAACGCCCATCTATTTTGATCAACAGGTCGTCCAGATCCGTTGCAATCAAATCAATGACATTTTCCTTGAGCGCGTCCCCGGCAGTCAGACTTGCGCCAGCGCGCACAGCCTGCTCCGCCCAGTCCGCATTTCGCGCCCGCATCTGCGCAAGCCCCCGAATATAGGCAACCGCATCATTGACGATTTTTCTGGTCATCACATCATCCTGCGCCATTGGCAGCTCATCCGATTGATCGGCTGGTTTGCCCTTGGTGGGATCCGGCAACTGGGGAAGGCCGCCAATTTTGACCGGTGTCGCCGCGCCGAGATTGGTCGCGGGCGCCATCGCGGCAATGTGACTGGCGTAAAGAATATAAGTCCCCGCACTGGCGGCGCGCGCACCGCCGGGGGCAACATAACCAACAATGGGGACGGGGGATGCGATTATGTCCTGGATAATGTCGCGCATCGATACATCCAGACCGCCGGGTGTATTGATACGCAAAATGATCACCCGTGCCTGCTGCGCCTGCGCCTTGGCAAAACTGCGTTGCAGATAGTCGTGCACCGCCGGACCGATAACGCCGTCAACATCAAGCCAGACAGCAACGGCATTGCCAATTGCCGCATCATCGCGGATGGTTTTGGCTGGGTCATTGCTCTGTGATCCCAACGCACCCGCATACAGCAGAAAAATCAACAGACCGACAAACCACATCACACGATATCGCCAGACATGTTCTGTTTTCATGCGCATTCACCCTGTTAACCAGCGTTGACGGACATTCTCGCGATTTAATGCCAGCCATTGCAACGCAATAATGGCGCTGGCTGATTTGATCGTGCCAGTTGGCAGCAATGCCAGGGCTTCCGACAAAGCCATCACATGCACTTTGATATCTTCATCTTCATTCGCCAGGCCATGAATCGCATTGTTACTCACACTGACCGTATCGGTTTTACCACAAAACAGTGAAATCTGCTCGGAAGTACCGCCGGGGCTCACCAAGTAATCATACAGCGGCATCAGTTCGCTAATGTGGCAGCCCGCTTCTTCAACTGATTCCCTGATGACAACTTCCTGCGGCGCTTCATTTGTTTCGATGATTCCTGCGACGATTTCCAGCAGCCACGGGCCATCCGGCGCAGTTAGCGCGCCGATGCGAAACTGCTCAATCAATACTACGCGATCCGTGATAGGGTCATACGGCAAAACCGCAGCAGCATGACCGCGTTCCAGCAGCTCGCGTGTAACCGGACGGCTCCATCCGCCACTGAACCTGCTGTGGCGCACACGATAGCGCTCCATGCGAAAGAACCCCTGATAACAGACTGTCTTGTCCAGGACTTCAAATCGCATATCGGCATCGCCGCCAGCTTCAGAAAACACAGATCCATCCCATGGTTTCCGAAGCCGTTTATTACCCCATTCACTCAATGTTTCAAGTCGGCGGCCTGCTGAATTCCGGCCAACAGCCAAGCTGAACGGCGATCATCGAGGTCTTTCTGCACATGCCAGATTTCATCGAAAGCTTCCGCTGCCGCATCGGATGATTCACGCAGCTCCCCGCTGAAACGAACGCTGGCAATGGCTTGATTGCCCTCGGTAACCAGATCCAGCAAACTTGCCTCGACAAACAGCACTTCCGTTTGCTGCCCCGCGCTGGCATCCTCTGCGATATGCGCACTCAGCTCGGCAAACAATTCCGGCGTGGTGAAATCACGAATCTCGGCCAGATCCTGTGCATCGTGAGCGGCTTGCAGTGCGATGAAAGAACGCTTGGCCTGCTTGAGAAAGGTATCTGCGTCAAAATCCGTCGGAATGGATGTATCTGTTTGACTGGACTGGCTCTCGTGGACATCGGGTGCGCTGCCCGCAGCAGAAGCGCCTTGCCCGGGAAACGGCATTCCTGTGGTTGTCCGCCCTGCCCCGGTACCTGCATACTGCATTGATCGTGACGCTCCTCCATGTGCCGGTTTTCGCAACATGCGCACCACAAAGAAAATACCTGCCGCCAATGCAATCAATACCAGAATATCCATCATATTGATGCCATCAAACGCACCACCCATGAATAAAGCGGCCAGCAACCCACCTGCGGCAAGTCCGGCCAACGGACCAAGCCATTTACTGCCGCCTGCTGCTGCAGCGCCACCCGCAGCTGCAGTTGATGCTCCGGCAGCTTGTTGTGGTTGCTGCTTGGGTGCCGCTTGTTGCTGTTTATTAAGATTCATGTCCCCACGCTGCTTACCAAAGCTTTTACCGCCACCCAGACGCCGAGCTTCCGCATCAAACGCCATCAGGCTGAAGGTAAACAGGGCAAGCGTTAAAAATGCTAGTATTCTCATCAGTGTCATCTCCTTTTTTGAAAAACAGTGCAATGAATCAGTATAGCATTATCCCGAATTTTACCAACCAACGTCTGGACTTCGCACCATCATGATCGCCAGCATGACCGGTTACGCAACTCTGTCGAGCGAATACGCATCAGCTTCGCTGGCATTGGAACTGCGCTCGGTAAACAACCGTTTTCTCGATCTCCAGTTCCGGCTGCCGGATGAATTAAGATCACTGGAACCGGCAATGCGCGAAATACTGGCCGCCAGCCTGACGCGCGGCAAGGTTGAATGCCGCCTGACACTGTCCAGCCAGACAGGCACAATGCAAAATATCCACCTGAATCGCGCCCATCTCGACATGCTCCAGACGTTAAGCCAGGAAGTAAAATCCGTATTCCCTGCAGCCAGCGATCTTTCCATCTCGGACATCCTCCAATGGCCAGGCATAGTCAATAACAACCGCATTACACTGAACCCTGGCGAACTGCATACCCCTTGCCTTAACCTTCTGCAGCAGACCTTGCCAATTTTCATGGCGACCCGCGAGCGCGAAGGCGACAAGCTAAAAACCCTGCTGCTCGAACGCCTACATCAGGTACGCCAGCTTGTCACAGCACTGCTGCCTAAATTACCGATTATTTTTGCCAGTTTCCGATCGCGGCTGATTCAGTGCATTCAGGCAGCCGGCCTCCCTGAAATGGACGAACGCATTCGCCAGGAATTCACTTTATTTGCCCACAGAATTGATGTGGATGAAGAATTATCACGCCTGCGGACTCATCTGGATGAAGTCGAAAACACACTGCAACAAGGAGGCGCAGTAGGCAAGCGACTTGATTTTCTGATGCAGGAACTCAACCGTGAAGCCAACACATTGGCATCCAAATCGGTTGACAGCGCTATTACACAATTGGCAGTTGAAATGAAGGTACTGATAGAACAAATGCGCGAACAGATTCAAAACATCGAATAGATTTTTTATCCGCCCAAGAATGTTTTAAAATCCCTGTTATTTATTTGTAAATACAGGGATTTTTTGTTTTTCCCGTCCAAACAGGTTTGTAGTTAGTATCTGCCCGAAAACCGACTCTCAAATTTAAAAAGGCTATGTCACAATTAATTGTTGAAATTGCCTTGTTTTCCCAAGAGCTGATAAAAAACAGAAAGTTGG
>JAVVEX010000086.1:0-8581 GCA_032251195.1 Nitrosomonas sp. | reverse complement strand
GGTCTCGCCCCTGGACGACTATTGCGTGGGTCTTTTTAACGATTGGCATCATGATCGGTAGTTGGTGGGCATATTATGAGCTTGGCTGGGGGGGGTGGTGGTTTTGGGATCCCGTGGAAAATGCTTCTTTTATGCCTTGGTTGGTCGGGACGGCATTGATTCATTCGCTGGCGGTAACTGAAAAACGTGGCAGCTTCAAAAGCTGGACTGTATTGCTTGCAATTTCTGCATTTTCTCTTAGTTTGCTGGGTACATTTTTGGTTCGTTCCGGTGTATTGACTTCAGTGCACGCATTTGCGACTGATCCTGCACGGGGTATTTTTATACTGGGTTATCTGGTGGTGGTGGTTGGATCTTCTTTGGCACTATTTGCCTGGCGCGCACCAAAAATTGGTCTGGGGGGTAATTTTGAACTGGTTTCACGGGAAACTATGTTGTTGGCCAATAATGTATTACTGCTTGTTGCTGCTGGCAGCGTTATTTTGGGGACGCTTTACCCGTTGATTATTGATGCGCTGGAACTCGGAAAAATTTCTGTTGGCCCTCCTTATTTTGAGGCAGTATTCGTACCTTTGATGACGCCAGCATTATTTTTGATTGGTATTGGTCCGGTAGCTCGCTGGAAAAAAGCCAGTTTGCCAGATCTGATGGTACGTATGCGCTGGGCGTTCGCGGTGAGTGTAGTAACTGCCATCGTCATGCCATTTATCATGGGCGAGTGGAAACCAATGGTCAGCTTTGGCCTGCTGATGGCCTTCTGGATTATGGCCAGCGTGGTGGTCGGTATTAAACACCGGATTGGTAGTAGCGGAGAGGGTGGGCTTCTTGTCAGGCTGTCAAGACAATCCAGGAGCTATTACGGAATGCATTGCGCGCATATTGGTGTGGCTGTATTTGTTGTCGGTGTAACACTGGTTAATGGTTATGAGATAGAAAAAGATGTCCGAATGGATATTGGCAGTACGGTTACACTCAAAGACTATACCTTCCAGTTTAATGGCGCCAAGCCAATTCCTGGGCCAAATTACAGCGCAATGCAGGGTGAAATTGAAGTGCTCCGGAATGGTCAGAAAATTGGCATGCTCTACCCTGAAAAAAGAACCTACAACGCTTCTGGTATGCCAATGACCGAAGCTGCGATCGATACCGGTCTGACGCGTGATTTATATGTTGCGTTGGGAGAGCCACTGGAGAATGGTGCCTGGATTGTCCGTGTGTACCATAAACCGTTTGTACTCTGGATTTGGCTTGGTTGCATATTCATGGCGCTCGGTGGCATGCTGGCCGTGACAGATCGCCGGTATCGTCTGACAATTAAAAAGAAACTTACCGGTCAGCCCGTTCCCGAACCTGTCAGATCTGCGATGGATGATCTGCCGGCGGAAACCGTTGTCAGTTCGACCTCTTTACCCGAGGGCAGTAAATCATGACGCGTTTTTTAATGCCACTGGTTATTTTTGTCATTGTCGTGATATTTCTCGCAATTGGGTTGACGTTGAACCCGCGACAGGTACCATCGCCGCTTGTTGACAAACCGGCGCCGGTTTTTCAGCTTCAGCAGCTGCATGACAATGACAAGGTATTTTCCTCCAACGATAATCTGGGCAAGGTATGGATGCTCAATGTATGGGCTTCGTGGTGTGTGGCATGTCGTGACGAACATCCGCTGCTGGTTGAATTATCCCGGTTGGGGATTGTACCGATTTTTGGCCTCAACTATAAAGACCAGCGCGATACGGCATTGCAATGGCTTAAACAGTTTGGTGATCCCTATGTGATCAGTATTGCCGATGCGGATGGACGTGTAGGGATTGATTATGGCGTGTATGGCGTGCCAGAAACCTATGTGATCGATAAGGAAGGGATAATCCGATACAAACATATTGGTCCGGTAACGGTTAAGTCACTAGAGGATACGATCCTGCCTTTGATCAACGAGCTTAGGGGCTAATCAATCATGGTTAATTTGTCAAACCTTCAGATCATCTCGACGAGGAACCGAAGCGCGATAGCTATTATGGTGCTATTGATATTTTCCCTGAGTTGTCTCGCTAATGAAGCCCCACTGGTAGCAGAAGATCCGGTTCTCGAAAAACGCATGCTCAATCTTGCCGAAAATCTGCGTTGCCTGGTCTGTCAGAATGAGTCGCTTGCCGGTTCTCGTTCGGATTTTGCTAATGATTTACGGCGTGAAATCCGCGAACAAATGCAAGCAAACAAAAGTGATGACGAAATTACAGCGTTTCTTGTGGCGCGCTACGGAGATTTTGTGCTCTATGATCCACCTATGAAATCAACTACCTGGCTGCTGTGGTTTGGCCCGTTCATTTTTTTTCTGGGCGGTGTTGTCACGTTGATTGTCTACCTGAAGCGTCGCCGTTCGCAACTACAGAATTCTCCATTAACCGATCATCAGCGTAGACAAATAGAATCACTGATGGAAGTTTCAGACAAGAATAAGGATCAATCAGCATGACCGCATTTTGGGTGGTAGCCGGAATTTTCGTTGTAACGGCGTTATTGTTTGTTATCCCTGCTTTGCTGCGAAGCTATGCATCCAGTAAAGAAAATGTAGAGCGGGAGGCGACCAATGTCAATATATACCGTGATCAGATAGATGAACTGACTGAAGATTTGCATAATGACATTCTTTCCAGTGAACAGTATGAAGCGAGTAAGGAAGAACTGCAGAAACGTATGTTGCAGGATTTATCAGCAGAACGCACGCTGACGAAAGCACTTGCTAAGCGCCCCGGGATTGGCACCGCTGTCGTTATTTTTCTTGCAGTTCCACTTCTGGCTGTCTATTTGTATACGGTTATTGGAGATGCGCGGGGACTGCTGTCGCAGTCTCATTTGGCCAGCGCCACCCAGTTTAATTCTGAGGATGCCGAGCAAACGCCAGATGGTCATGCTCAGATGAAGTCCGTCATGGAGAATCTCGTCGCGCGGTTACAGGACAATCCGGAGGATATCGAAGGCTGGTTGATGTTGGCACGTAGCTATGCAATCATGAGCCGATTTGATGAAGCAAGTAACGCCTACGCAAAATTGGTGCAGATGCAGCCAGGAAACCCGCAGTTCTTGAGTGATTATGCTGATGTTCTGGCAATGACGAACGACGGTAGTTTAATTGGAAAACCTGCGCAACTGATTGATCAGGCGTTGCAGATTGATCCGAATTACCCAAAAGCACTGGCGCTGGCAGGAACGGTTGAATTTGAGAAGAAGCAATATAACGCTGCGGCAGCTTATTGGGAGCGTTTGCTGGCGCTCATTCCAGCTGAATCAGAATTCGCCGGATCCATCTCGGACAGTATTGCTCAGGCAAAATCAATGGCTGGTGGAGACAAGGAACAGCCTGCGCCCGTGCAACTGGTGCAGAATAGCGATGTGAGAACCGATGCTCCGGCAGCTGCTGTCATCCCTGACGATGTGCCTGCGCCTGCTCAGCTACCGGTTTCCGGCGTATCTTCTGATGTGCCCAGCATATCGGGTAGTGTAATCTTAAGCCCAGCGTTGACAAGCAAAGTCGCCGCGACGGATACGTTGTTCGTTTTTGCCAGAGCAAGTCAGGGGCCAAAGATGCCGTTGGCAATCTTGAGAGTACAAGTGAAGGATCTCCCTGTGACATTTACGCTTGATGATGGTATGGCGATGACCCCGGCAATGAAGCTGTCCAGTTTCCCGGAAGTGGTTATTGGTGCGCGTATCAGCAAAACAGGACAGGCTATTCCTGCCAGTGGAGATCTGGAAGGATACAGCCAGCCAGTTAAGATTGGCGACACTGGTGTAACCGTTACGATAGATCGGCAGATTCCCTGATTTTTACTCCGATTTTTTGAAGATATTATGACTATTGAATCCATTCCCGATTTCGAAGCGACCTCTACGGAGGAACGTCCTTTTCGGTTGTTGTCCGATGTGAGTAAAAGCAGATATCTGGTTCTTTTCTTTTACCCCAGAGACGATACTCCTGGATGCACCAATGAGTGTCAGCAATTCCGAGATAGCTATGCTGATTTTTGCAAGCTTGATTGTAAAGTTGTTGGCATTTCTCGCGACAGTTTGAAATCCCATGTCAGCTTCAGGCAAAAATATGATTTGCCGTTTGAGTTGTTAAGTGACCCAGATGAAACGGTTTGTCAGCAGTTTGCGGTCATGAAGATGAAAAACATGTATGGTAAACAGGTACGAGGGATAGAACGCAGCACCTTCATACTGAATGGGGAAGGTCAGATAGTCAAGGCATGGCGGGGAGTCAAGGTTGAAGGTCATGCGCAGGAAGTATTGGCATTCCTGAATGATTCTACTGGAGAGACTACCCTATCAGGGTAATAAATGCCTGATCACGCGTTGTTCTTCGGCTAATTCCAGGTAACTGGCATACAGTTTGTCCTGGTAAGCAGGGTTAATATCCAGCCCTCTAACAATGCTGTATTTTCCGTGTTCGCAGGTTACTGGAAACCCATAAACGACGCCTTCTGGAATACCGTAACTACCATCAGATGGAACGCCCATGGTGACCCAGTCATCCTGTCTGGTTCCAAATACCCAGTCGCGCATATGGTTAATTGCTGCGTTGGCAGCGCTTGCCGCGCTTGACAGGCCGCGTGCTTCAATCACCGTCGCACCACGCTGCTGTACCGTTGGAACAAAATAATTTTCAATCCAAACTGGATCGTCGATCAATTGTATTGCGTGTTTTCCATCTATTTCGGCATGATATAAATCAGGAAGCTGTGTTGAGGAATGATTTCCCCATACCACCATTTTTTTGATTCGATTAACAGGTTGATTTAATTTTATTGCCAGTTGGGAAAGCGCCCGGTTATGATCCAAGCGCAGCATTGCGGAAAAATTCTCGGCGCGTAAATCGGGAGCATTTTTCATGGCAATGTAGGCGTTTGTATTAGCGGGATTGCCGACTATAAGAATTTTTGCATCCCGCTTGGCCACCTGATTCAGGATTTTGCCTTGCTCACTGAATATTTCACCGTTGGCTGTTAATAAGTCCTTTCGCTCCATCCCCTTGCTACGAGGACGCGCGCCAACGAGAATAGCGAGATCGGCCTGATCAAATGCCGTTTCGGGATCGTGTGTTATGCTGACATCGGTTAACAGTGGAAATGCGCAGTCCTGAAGCTCCATGAGGACGCCATTCAATATACTGGCGGATGCTGGAATATCGAGTAACCGGAGACTGATAGTCTGTTTGGTTCCGAGCATATCGCCAGCAGCAATCCTAAACAATAGACTATAGCCAATTTGTCCTGCTGCCCCAGTAATAGCAATGCGTGTTGGTGAGGCTATCAAACCCTGCTCCTTTAGCTTAAAGATTAAATTTTCGCAGTGATACGCAGCCATTATACTGATAAATTCAACAGACAAGCGTAGTCAGTATGCGTACCATAACAGGATTTGTAATATTCTTGTTCACGTTTCGCGAGAATGACTGGTAACGAGTATACTTATGAGTTCTTTTCTCTCTTTATCTATTCGAATGCAAATCTGTATTGTACAGAATTGGGTAAAATCTGGATTCGATGAGTGTCGGTTTCAAAGGAGATGAAAATTTTAAGTACTTATTTCGGAAATATCTGGCATGAGTGATCGTGAGGTTGACCAGCAATTGGTTGAAAGAGTGCAGCAGGGCGACAAGCATGCTTTTGACTTGCTGGTAATAAAATATCAACGGAGACTGATGCGTTTGCTGTCACAATTCATACGTGATCAAACAGAGGTGGAAGACATTGCGCAGGAAACATTTATCAAGGCTTATCGCGCACTGCCATCTTTCCGTGGCGACAGCGCTTTTTATACTTGGCTTTACCGGATCGGAATTAATACAGCCAAAAATTTTCTGGTGTCGCAAGGACGCAAAGCACTTACTACTGTTAATGGCTTTGATAATGAAGATGCAGAGAATTTTGAAGGGGCGGACGCATTGCGTGAGATGAATACACCTGAAAGTGAACTAATGGGTAAACAAGTCGCTCAAACTGTAAACCGATCTTTGGACGCCTTGCCGGAAGAATTGCGTACAGCAATTACCCTCAGGGAAATCGAAGGGTTGGGTTACGAGGAGATCGCGAATATTATGGGCTGTCCAGTCGGTACGGTTCGCTCCAGAATATTCAGGGCACGCGAAGCTGTGGCAGAAAAGTTACGACCGTTGCTGGGTACGGATAAAAACAAAAGATGGTGAAAAGAGGTGAAACTGTGAATAGCAAACTTTCGGATTTGGTTGATGGTGAACTTGGTGATGATGAAGCGGACGAGTTAATCAAGTTAATCGGAAAAAACGATGAAATGCGTGTGCAATGGAAAGCCTATCATGTAATTGGTGAAGCCTTGCGTCAGCCAGCTGGTATTTGCAACCTGGATATTTCTGAAAAGGTGCGCCAACAGCTGGTTAATGAGCCAACGTTATTGGCGCCAAGGCTCAATAAACTTTATCAAACGAGTAAATCAAAGTTACTGGGGCTCTCAGCCGCAGCCTCGATCGCAGTTCTTGCCGTTGGCTGGATAGTTTCTGTTTCTATCGTTGATCCCGGTCCGGTTCAACAGGAAATGCTGGTTGCTGACAAGATGGAAAAACGACCAACGGGCGATGATAATCGCTCAATCACATTTCTGCCGCCACTGGGTTATCCGCATCTTCCGGTGTCGATTGACTATAGCCGTGCGAATCTTCCTTTTATCTACAGAGAATCCGCTCATGGGAGCGTAATTCATAATTCTTACGATAACGATACCAATCAGGCGGGCATACCGCAAATGCCGCAAATATCAGTCAAGCCTACTGCTTCGGGTAACTGACTTGCAGTGCAACGGCATTGATAAGTACAGTGCGCATCTGAGAATCGAAGTGTTATGCAAAGCAAGGTGCGAGTAGTTCGTTAGGTAGGTGCTCGCAAATCCATGTTTTTAGAAATGCCCTGAAGATAGCTTCCCCATAAGACGGGATAAACGCATCCCAATATATCAATTTAAATTTATGCTTATGTTATTTACGCCAGGTATGAAACTTTTCTGCAAACTTGATTTATTACGCACCGCTGTTGGCAATATCTTATACAAACACCGAGTCATTCAATCACTGCAAATTCCATTGATATTATGGTGCATAGGTATGATGGCGCTGCTGTCACTGCCATTACAAGCAGAAACGTTAAGATTGCCGGATTTCACTCAACTGGCTGAAGTGCAGGGACAAGCAGTTGTAAATATCAGTACGGTACAAACCCTGCAAATGGGTGTAGAACAGTTTTTGCCAAAAATACCAAATTTGCCGGAAGATTCGCCTTTCTATGATTTTTTTCGGCGTTATATGCAACCGCACTCTGGCCCCAGAAAATATGAATCCCGTTCTCTGGGGTCTGGTTTTATTATCAGCAGGGATGGTTATATTTTAACCAATGCGCATGTTGTTGAGTCTGCTAATGAAATAACCGTCAAGCTTGCTGATAAGCGTGAATTTAAAGCCACGGTAATCGGTGCGGATAAAAAAACGGATGTTGCATTGATTAAAATTGAAGCCAATGATCTGCCTGTCGTGAAGCAGGGAGATCCCGATAAACTCAGGGTAGGCGAATGGGTAGTTGCCATTGGTGCCCCATTTGGTTTTGAAAGCAGCGTAACAGCAGGTATTGTCAGTGCGAAAGGGCGCTCGCTTGCTCAGGAAAATTATGTGCCATTTATTCAGACAGATGTCGCAATTAACCCTGGTAATTCTGGCGGTCCGCTATTCAATATGCAAGGTGAGGTGGTTGGAATAAACTCTCAGATATATAGCCGCACCGGAGGGTTTATGGGCTTGTCTTTCGCTATTCCGATCGATGTCGCTGCGGGCATTGCCAAACAACTCAGGGAGCATGGCAGGATTTCTCGTGGAAAAATCGGGGTAATGATTCAGGAAATGACGGAAGAATTAGCGGATTCGTTCAATCTGGATAACCCTCGCGGAGCATTGGTGGTATCGGTAGAAAAAGATGGGCCGGCTGATAGCGCTGGTATCAGAGTAAGAGATGTCATTTTGAAATTTAATGGACAGCAGGTGACAACTTCCAGCGATTTGCCACGTATTGTAGGCAATACAAAGCCAGGCTCCAAAACCAGTGTGGAAGTCTGGCGTAATGGATCAATCAAAAAACTGACAGTCAAAGTGGGCGAGATGCCTGGCGATGATGCTGTCGCTCATCAGCTAAAAAACGATCAGCCCGGTAATGACACTAACCAGCTTGGACTCGTTCTGAGAGAGTTGACGGATGCCGAGAAAAAACAATTGGGTATTGAGAATGGGTTACTGGTTGAAGCAGTTCGGGAAGGCATGGCTGGGAACGCAGGTATTCTTAACAATGATATTATCCTCGGCATGAATGATCAAGATATCAAGTCTATTCTTCAATTCAATAAGCTGTTGGATAACGTTGAGAAAGGGCGGCATGTTGCTTTACTGGTGCGTCGGGGAGATAGAACCACCTTTGTGTCGATTAGGGTGGATAAATAAGGCTATGTCACAATTAATTGTTGAAATTGCCTTGTTTTCCCAAGAGCTGATAAAAAACAGAAAGTTGGT
>JAVVEX010000085.1:0-8588 GCA_032251195.1 Nitrosomonas sp. | reverse complement strand
GTATTAAACAAAATGGAGATCAAAAACAGGTAGCCGCTTGATTCTCCATACACCAGATTTGACTATAGCTCTGATCGCCCTGCAACAGACCAATCTTCGCCGCTTGCTGGCTTATGCCAGCATCAGCCATGTTGGAATGGTGGTCGTTGGTATCGCTTCGTTGAACATGCAGGGCGTACAAGGCGCCATTCTTCAATTACTTAATTTCACTCTGATTACCAGTTCGCTGATACTGATCGCTGGTTTTATCCAGCGCAGGTTTGGCAGTACCGATACGATTCATCTTGGCGGACTCGCCAAGGTAATGCCAAAACTAACCGGCTTTTATTTTATTTTTGCGCTGGCCAGTTTTGGTATCCCCGGTACCAGTGGATTTCCAGCGGAGTTCCTAATGATCATTGGTGCACTGACGTCACATGCAGTTTTTGGGACCGCTGCACTTGCTGGTGCAATTCTTGGCGCAACATACATGTTGACGTTTACCCGGAACGCTTTCTTTGGTCCGGTTGTCCACATGGCAGTAAAGCAGGCTCAGGATCTTAAATTCCGGGAGGTTTTCTTACTGTGCGTCCCTGCTCTGCTGATTTTATTTTTTGGCTTCTTCCCCGACACTATTTTAAGTATCAATCAAATCGCATCCGAGGCATGGCTGGCTAGATTCCTAGCTGTACCGGTCATACCATAAATAAACCACCATCACGAAGAATACTGGCCGCATCTGGAAATTCGGGACGCTAAACAAAACAGGACACAGGCAAAAAATGTTTGACGCAGCATATAATTGATGCGTCAACATTTTTTTGAATAACAAAGTGTTGCGACAAAATTCCAATTTTTAGATATGACCTGCTGGTCTTTAACGCTTAACAATCCTCGCTCGACGCCCCCTCATTACGCTTTCAACCATCATAAAATTCAAATTCTATCTTCTTGTTGTTCTGCTTCACGAATTTTTCACAAAAGGTATGCTACCTTTCTTTTGCACATCCTCGCTGGCGATAATAGAAAATGCGTTCGATTTTCTTGATTGCGCATATTAATATAATAATAGCTAAAGACGGGGTATCAGCAAATCAAGCCTGACAAGAATTTTACCAGTGCCTGATTGATTGCAACCAGATAAATTGGCCATGACTCATTTCAGTATTGATAGATAAAAATACTGTTGCCTACTTTAGGAGGAGATTTGCATGTTTGCAACACATTCATCTTTTGATGAACACAAAGCGCTGCATGATTTAAAGCACTATCTGCCCGCTCAGGCACCACTGAAAGACTTTATCCATCACAATACGCTCCATGCGTTTCAGAAACAGAAATTTCATGATGCATGCAGAACTGCAACGAAGCTGTTTGGCTACAAGACGAAGCTACAACTGGACGAATACCGGGCGCTTTATCAGTCTGGGCGGATTCGAAAGGATGTTCTTGAAAGAATCGTATCCGAAAGAGTGGGGGGAGATAAAACGAATGACTGCATAAAAAAACTTACTGAACATAGTTATGACACTTATGTTTATCCAAGAATTGGGCTGTTGCGAGCAAATTGGGAGACCGTATATCGTGTTGATCTTGACCAGCTGACCCATCCATTCCTGTTCAGAATTCTATGTAACTATCTGGATCAGGGCATTTCGATCTGGGGATTTCCGATTGGTGATCAGGACTTTCTCCAGGCTGTGCGTGAAATGGAGCAGGAAAGTAGGATCAGTTTTTTCAAGAAGCCACGCGCGCGGGAGATATTACTTTCTGACGACTGCTCAATTAGTAGGCTACTACGTATTCTGGTCGGTGATGAGACGTTGTATGAGCAATATCTGTATGACCAGCAATTTGCGCATCCAGGATGGTCCGGAATGGTAGCGGTCGCAGAAGATCAGCCTCAGTTTTTCCTTAATCGAAAAAAAATAACCCTACATGATCTAATCGTTTTTGAATTGCTACTGGAAATCGATGCGCTGGATGCGCAGTTTGGCGACATCTGGTCGCCCATGGCCAGCAAGCTGACCAGCCGCGTAGAGCCACTTTTCGCCGATGTGCCGCAAACGGAGCTCGATGAAGCCCTGGAGATCTGGCATGATGCCTTCGAATGGTCTTATTACAACTCGGTATTGGCAGCCATTCAGCAACAGGACAAGCCGCAGGAAGAACTCTCCGTAAATAAGAGCTTCCAGGCAATGTTCTGCCTGGATGACAGAGAATCTTCCTTGCGCAGCTACATCGAAAGACTGGATCCGGAATGTGAAACCTTTAGTATGCCAGGTTTTTTTGGGGTTGAATTCTATTTCCAGCCAGAGCATGGAAAATTCCATATGAAGCTTTGTCCTGCACCTGTTACACCAAAATACCTGATCAAGGAAACTCAAACGCAACATGCCAGGAAAAGTGAGCCACTGCTATCCAACCTGTCACACACTATGTTCCGAGGCTGGCTAACTGCCCATACCTTGGGGATATATTCTGCAGTGAGACTGGCTTTAAATTTTTTCTGGCCAACAACCTCGCCTGCCATGGCTTCTTCTGCCACGCACATGTACCAGCTCTCATCGCTAACCATTGAGAATAAAAATCCAGATGATGTTGAGAATGGCCTGCAAATTGGTTTTACGATTGATGAAATGGCAATCCGGCTGGAAAACCTGCTGAGAGGTATCGGAATCATCGATCATTTTGCACCGATCTTCTATGTGTTTGGCCATGGTGCAAGCAGCGCCAATAATGCGCATTATGCAGCTTATGATTGTGGTGCCTGCTCAGGCAGGCCGGGTTCGGTAAATGCACGCGTGATCTGCCATATTGCGAACCACCCCAAGGTCAGAGAGATCCTTCGTTCCAAGGGAATCAATATTCCGGATAGCACCCAGTTTGTCGGCGCATTGCATGACACAACTCGCGATGATGCCTCTTACTTTGATGAGAATGCCTTGTCTCCAGAAAATCTGGAACGTCACCACAGGAATGTGCCCATAATCGCTGGCGCGCTGGACCTTAATTCCAAGGAGCGTTCACGGCGCTTGTTATCAATCAATGTCAACAATACGGCACAAAGCATTCATGCGAGCACCCGCAGGCGCTCGATAGCTTTGTTTGAACCCCGGCCTGAGTTAAATCATGCAACCAACGCAATTTGTATTGTAGGAAGACGGTCATTGACCAGTGGACTTTTTCTGGATCGCAGGGCATTTCTGAATTCTATTAACCATGCTATTGATCCAGATGGAAAGTACCTGTTTATGGTTATGCGGCCAGTGGCGCCTGTACTGGGGGGGATAAATCTCGAGTATTTTTTTTCGCGCATGGATAACCACAGAATGGGAGCAGGCACGAAGCTGCCATACAACGTTATGGGACTATTCGGAGTCGCCAATGGTAGTGATGGCGACCTGCGGCCTGGCTTACCCAGCCAGATGATCGAAGTACATGATCCAGTCAGATTGCTGGTTATCGTCGAACATTATCCTGAGATTGTTTTACAGTCGATTAACCAGGAACCCGCGACCTATGAATTCTATATCAATGAATGGCTGCATATCGTGGCTGTTCACCCCGAGACACGTGAAATTTTCCTGTTCAAAAACGGAGAATTCATTCCATTCAAACCGTTACCAGAAACTATTGATACCATTTCTGACCCCACTCCAGTCATCGAATCCGCTTTCAGGGCACCAACAACGCATATCGTTGATGCCACCCGAGAAAATATACCTGTTTATCTTGTCAAAAATAACAACAAGGTGCTGAAATGACTATTTTGTTTTCCCAATTACTCCAATACCTGATTTATATTCCGCTGATTGGGTTCCTGCTCAGCCTGTTTTTACCTACCAACAGGGAGCGTCCTGTTGCCTGGGTTTCGCTGCTTACCATTGGCCTTCACTTAATTTGTGTTTGGTTGCTTGTTGCGTACTGGATACTATCTGATCATTTTCATACGCATCAGGTTACCGTATATTCCTTATATAACTCCCCTACCTACCAGTTTGATATTTCACTTTATTTCGATAAAGTGACCGCCGTATTCATACTCATAGGTTCGTTGCTGATTTTTCTGGTGACCTTATACTGTCAGCATTACCTGCATCGCGATCAAGGATACAAACGATTTTTCAATGCATTACTGTTATTTTATCTGGGTTATAACATTGTTATATTTTCAGGAAATTTTGAAACCTTGTTTTTGGGCTGGGAAATACTGGGAATTTGCTCATTTCTACTAATCGGGTTTTATCGTGAGCGCTTTTTGCCGGTAAAAAATGCATTAAAGGTATTTACCGTATTCAGAGTAGCGGATATGGGGCTCTTGTTTGCTATCTGGTTAAGCCACCATCTATGGCACAAGAACATCACCTTCTCGGAATTGCTGGACAGTCATCTGGTATGGACACAGTTACATGAACATACAACCGTGGGCATCATGATTTCGCTGATGATTTTGCTGGCCGCAGCCGTAAAATCAGGACAACTTCCTTTTACCGCATGGATACCACGCGCCATGGAAGGACCCACGCCCTCCAGCGCTATTTTTTATGGCTCACTTTCGATACATCTCGGCGTATTTCTGCTGCTAAGAACCTATCCATTTTGGGAACACTTGCCCTTCATCGTGGTACTGGTTGCGATAACAGGTTTAGCCACCAGCATAGTTGCTACACTAATCGCGCGCGTACAGTCGTCGATTAAAACCCAAATTGCTTATTCTTCTGCTGCCCAGATCGGCATCATCTTCATTGAAGTGGCATTCGGTTTATACGATGTGGCGTTGATTCATCTGACCGGAAATGCGCTGCTCAGAACCTACCAGATTCTGGTTGCGCCCTCGGTCGTGGCTTATTTGATTCGTGAGCAGTTTTTCAATTTTGTCCCGCAGCACTATGTTGATAAAAATGAAACTACGCGGAAGATTAAATATTCTCTTTATATACTGGCCGTCAAGGAATTTCATCTGGACTCGGTCATGTACGTCATCCTTTGGAACCCGATGAAATGGATAGGCAGGAAACTCGATCGCGTTAGTGAAAATATTGCGTATAACTTTATATTGACCAGCACATTTGTTGGCGTCTTCTGTCTTTTTGCAAAAGACTGGATTCCTGGTCCACTTTATGAGCAGCTCCCGACTTTCTTTGCATTCATTGGCTTGCTGATGGTATTACGTTCCTTTACAGAAAGGAAAAATGCGCAATTCAGCTGGGTACTAATCATTGTTTATCATTTATGGATTGCCCTGGCCGTCACTTTCTATGAAGAAACCAAATTTATTGAGTTGGTAATTTATCTGGGCGGGGTATTATTTTCCGGGATAGTCGGCTATGCCACGCTGAACAGATTGCAAGTACTCGAAGGAAAAATAAACTGGAATGATTTTCAGGGGCATATCTACGAGTATCCCAAGCTGGCACTAATTTTCTTTCTGTCTTGCCTGGGATTGATGTTATTCCCGATATCACCATCGTTTCTCGGAGTTGATTTGGTATTTACCTATATCCATACAGATCAAACCGATTTTGCCATTATTCTCGCCTTGAGTTATATCCTGGTCGGGTTATCAGTCATCAGAATATATTCACGTATTTTTCTGGGGCCGCATATTAAAACCAATCATGAAATTCCAAATCGCTCTACTTGATCAACCACAGCATTTTTTAGCACTCGCTTCACAACTCTATTTATACAACGGGGAAAAAATTAAATGAACTCACCTCATCAAGAAATACCGAAAGATGGATTACCTGGCTTAAAAGAAAATTTAAAATACGATGCTGTTGCCGGTTTCCTGGTCTTTTTACTGGCGCTGCCATTGAGTCTTGGTATTGCCAAGGCGGGAGAATTTCCGCCTGCAATGGGAGTGCTGACTGCCATGATTGGCGGCATGATTGTTGCCCTGTTTGCCGGTTCCGCTCTGACCATCAAGGGGCCAGCGGCGGGATTGATCACAATATGCGCTGGCTGTGTATTGGCATTTGGCGGGGGAGAAGAAGGCTGGCGGATGGCACTGGGCGTGATGGTCGTGGCCGGTGCGCTGCAGGTCGTGATTGGCTTCCTGAAAGCAGGCTCGCTCAGCGATTTCTTCCCGCATTCGGCTGTACACGGCATGCTGGCGGCGATTGGATTGATCATCATTTCCAAGCAGATCCATATTCTGCTTGGCATAGATCCAGCTGATCTGGCGGGGATGAAACCACTTGATCTCTATGCCGCGATACCCAATTCCATCAGCAATGCCAATATTTCCATTGCCGTGCTTGGACTCATCAGCCTGGCAATCATGTTCATCATGCCGAAAATCAAGCACCCCCTTGCCAAAAAAATCCCGGCTCCCATGCTTGTGCTGCTCATTGCAATTCCAGCAGCGATAATGCTTGATTTCAAATCAACCCAGGACGCGCACGCGCTGGTTGAAATTGGTGATTTCTGGGGCGTGATCGGTTTTAATCCGGATTTTTCCGCGATCGGCACCGGCATTTTCTGGAAATATGTTTTGATGTTCCTGATCATTGGGAGTCTGGAGTCCGCCTTGACAGTCAAGGCAGTCGATAATCTTGATCCCTGGAAGCGTGAGTCCAAGCATAACAAGGATTTGATTGCTGTTGGCGCAGGCAATACTCTGGCTGCAGTATTAGGTGGTTCACCAGCTATTTCAGAGGTTGCGCGTAGCTCTGCCAATGTAGGATTTGGCGCGCGAACACGCTGGTCCAACTTTTTTCATGGGTTCTTCCTGCTTATTGCCATGCTATTCATGATTCCGGTCATCGAGCTGATCCCCAATGCGGCATTGGCAGCGATGCTGGTATTTGTCGGGTTTCGGCTGGCTCACCCACATGAGTTTTTCAAAACCTACAAAATTGGTAGCGAACAGCTGACGATTTTCGTGGTAACGATCATTGTCACGATTGCGACCGATCTCTTGATGGGCGTGGCTTCCGGCATTCTGACAAAGTTTGTGTTTCACATCATCAATGGTGCCAAAATTGGCAATTTGTTCAAGGCACGTTTCGAGTTGAATAAAGATGACGCCGGAAAGTATTTATTGACAATCAAAGATGCGGCTATTTTCTCGAATCTGATCAGCTTTAAAAAAGCTTTCCATCAGATCGAAAAAGGCAAGGAAGTCATTATCGATTTCCAGCAGGCAACGCTGGTTGATCATACCTTCATGGAGTTTCTGGAACACTTCGAGGCAGACCATGTTCGCCACGGCGGTATAGTTGATGTAAGGGGATTCGAGTATTTTGACAGATTCTCCGATCATCCTTTATCCGGCAGAAAAGTCAAAAAAAGCTGATCGCATAAAGCCACCATCATTCGTTCGGGAGGGCAGCACGTAAAAGCGGGCTGCCCTTTAATGCTATATACCACAAGAACGAGGAACCGTGGTTTCTCTCAAAATTTTCTACCCTCAAAAAATGAGGTAATTCCGGATGGATGTGAATTTATCTGGTAGCCTCTAAGCCAGGATTTGAACTGTTTCACATCTGTAAACAACTGCAGATCCTCCTGAATACCGCTGATTTCATTTTTCAGGGTACGAATATCTTTATCCAGAAGCGTGAGCAGTTTCTTGGGTGTCAGGGAGCCATAGAGCGGACACCCTGCTGTTGCTTTTATTTTCAGCTCCATCTGCATGACTTCTTCCCGGAGTTCTTCCAGCTGGTTTTGCAGGATTTTGTTGTAATACTTCAGATGGTCATCGGTAATGTTGTTGATTTCCACCTGATCAATCTGCTCGACACTCAACTGCAATTGCAGCAGCTGCAGTAAATCCCTGTTTCCATAAGCTACGGTTACCTTCTTCATCAAATCGGTTTTGCGCTCATGTTCACCTGGATCCGACTCGCGATCCGGGTGCAACGCTGCGACCAGTTGCCGATATACTGCCTGAATGGACTTGCTGACATTGGTCGCTTCTTCGCGCTCACGAGCTTCTCTGGCTAATTGTTTACTGGTTTTCTTTCGCTCAGGACGAGACGTTTTATCTGCCGATTGCTGCTCCTGTACTTTTTCCCGCAAGCGCTTTACCGTTCCTTCCATATCAGTAAAATCAAATTCTTCATCACCCAGATCAACATCATATTCTTCCTCAAACATTGTTTTCAGGAAATCATTGGCCATTTCACGTTCACCCTGAACAACATCATCGTAGTTCAGTCCGCTATAACGAGCGTAGATTGGCTTTAAATCCTCACGGTTGTGTTGACCGATCAACTCTCCGCACACCCCGCAAATCAGATCCGATATTTTTGCCTGTTGCTGTTTGGTAAATTTATGGTTCAGGAACAGGGTATCCAGCGTGGACACCATTTTTATCTGGCAATCAATGAATGTATTGTGAATCGGCGCCAGCTTCTCGTTAACTTCCTGCTGGTATTGCGGGATGAATTCCTGCCATTGCATCAGCAGCTTTTTCTGGAAATCGATCTTCTGGATCAATCCGTTAAACCTTTTCTGTGCGGGCGTCAACCGATTTTGCTGGTTTGTCTGGATATGCACTACGCCGGATAAGGATGGTTTCATAAGGCTATGTCACAATTAATTGTTGAAATTGCATTGTTTTCCCAAGAGCTGATAAAAAACAGAAAGTTGGTGTGATA
>JAVVEX010000084.1:0-8639 GCA_032251195.1 Nitrosomonas sp. | reverse complement strand
ATCTGCCGAGATCTTTACCAACAGGTTACACCGCTTCCTTCTCCCTTGTCATACACCAGAAATGATCATAGCTCGGAAATAGATGATGGCCCCTTTTATTTTTATGCAAGGTTTGACTCCAATCCTCTGGATTAAATGAGAATCACTGCCAACCAATTGAGTATCGTGAAGGCTCTTGCACGCAGATATTTTGGGGAGGATGTAAAGCTGTGGCTATTCGGTTCCCGCGTTGATGATGAGAAAAAAGGTGGGGATTATGATTTCCTGATTGAAACATCACTTACCAATCCTGATGAAATTATTTCGAGCAAAATTGACATGATGACGCAGCTGCAAAGTAGTGGTCCATTTGAGGATGAAAAGATAGACATCATTGTCAAACGTCGACAATCCTCCTTTGACATGCCGATCTATCATATTGCCAAGCAAGAAGGTGTGCAAATATGACGCCGGAACAGTCAATGCTCATATATCTGGCTGAATGTAAAATTCATGCGGAAGTATTTAATCAGAGCTTAGTGGACATACAGAAACACCTTCCTTTATCCGCCAAGGCCGAAATAGATAAAGATACCCTGCGGATTCTTGATCAAATCGCTTATCGCTTTGCCAAATTGCAGGACTCAATGGGAGAGAAGGTTTTGCCTTTGATACTGGTGCTGGCACAGGAACCGATAGCCGCAAATTCCACCTTTGTCGAAAAATTAAATCGGCTTGAACGTATTGGTGCAATTCCATCTACAGAAGGATGGAAAAAACTTCGCGTTGCCCGCAATGCAATTGCGCACGAATACCCAGATGACCCAGAATTGCGAATCAGTGCGATCAACCGGTTTATGGAAGGAGCATCACAGATGAGAGCGCTGTATCAAACAGTGCATGACTACATAAATGTGCACTTTCCGCATTTAAAAGATAAAACGAAGCACGAAATCAATGACAACCCATGAAGCAATGCAACAAAATCCACAATTAATCTTGATGGTTGACACACATCACAAGCTGTTGGTTTGTTATGGCGATGGCGGAGCACTGTTTACCGATGACAACAAACTCGCCAAACTTATGCGCGAAACCCACCGTGATGCAGACTTCGGTGAGCTGGAATTAAAAGACCGGCGTAAAACAAAACATCGCAGCCTGAATTCTCCGGTATTGGCATTTGAGGTTACCTGGATTAAAGATTGATTCACAGAAAAAATAAAAATAGCTGCTATTGGGCTGTGGCAATATTGCGTAGCACCCAGGCTGGTGCGACTCGCTGATAAAATGGGTGCAAACTCGTCGTTAATGAAAATCCTCTTCAAATATATATTGTGAAATCAGTTGCTTGAGAGAATGAACACACAAGCTCAGGTTTCTACTGTAATCGTCAATTACAACGCGGGAATATTACTTTCAAACTGTGTTTGCGAGGCAATGGTGCAAACAGATCGGGTTGTCGTTGTAGATAATGCTTCCACCGATGCCAGCATTGTTGAGCTTGAACGGCGTTTTCCGGATAGCGAGCGGCTGGAAATTATCAGATTGACTGAAAACAGGGGATTTGCATCAGGGTGCAATCTGGGCATGCGCGCGACAGCAACGCCGTTTGTTCTGTTTATCAACCCGGATTGTCTGATGAATTCGGGAGTTGTTGCGCGACTTCAACAGGTTATCGAGTCAGATCCTAATATAGGAATGGTCGGCGGACGACTACTATATCCAGATGGAAGTGAGCAGGGGGGGAGCCGCCGCGCGATGCCGACGCCATGGCGCGCCTTGGTGCGGGCGCTTGGCCTGTATCGGTTGTCTCGCTTTTTTCCTGATTTTTTTTATGATTTTCATTTGCACCGTCAGCCATTACCCGACAAACCAATTGATGTTGAAGCAATCTCCGGTGCCTTGATGCTGGTGCGTCGGCAGGCAGTTGATGAGGTGGGTGACTGGGATGAAGGCTATTTTCTGCATTGCGAGGATCTGGACTGGTGTATGCGGTTCCGGCAGAAAAACTGGAAAATCGTGTTTGTGCCGGATGTGGCAGTATTGCATTATCAAGGCGCCTGTAGCCATGCGCGTCCTTTTTTTGTCGCCTGGCACAAACACAAGGGCATGTTGCGGTTTTACCGGAAATTTTTTCTGAATCGTTACCCTGTCATGCTGGCCTGGCTGGTTGCCGTCGGTGTATGGATGCGTTTTGGGGCAATTGTGTTTTATCATGCAGGCGTCGGTTTGTTGAAATCACTTGGCTTCTATCGTGGATAAACGGTCTGCTGGCGTGATTGGTGCAACCAGTTTTGTCGGTACGTGCTTATTGGCGAGATTGCTGGAAAGCGATTGGCAGGTTACGGCGTTTACACGCCGCAGCACGGAGATGTTCACTCAGGAGCGGCGCCCGGCGGTTTCCTGGCGGCAGATCAATGTGCGCAGTAGCATTAGCGATGGCGAAAAGATTGCTGACTGGTTTTTTCTAGCGCCTGTCTGGACACTGCCGGAGCATTTCGACTGGTTGACTGCGCAGGGAGTGCGCCGGATAGTGGTCTTGTCTTCAACCAGCGCTCTGACCAAAAATCATTCTGCCGATAGCAGTGAGCGGACATTGGCGCATCAGTTGGCTGAAGGTGAAACACAGTTGATCACCTGGGCGACACGGCAGAATGTGGATTGGACCATATTGCGACCAACCTTGATTTATGGTTTGGGGCACGATCGGAATATTATGGAAATTGTACGTTTCATCCATAAATTTGGTTTTTTCCCATTGGCTGGCAAGGCATCAGGATTGCGTCAACCTGTTTATGTTGCAGATGTGGCCAGTGCCTGTCAGGCGGTTTTATTCTCAGGGTTGGCAGTAAACCGGATTTACAATATTGCCGGTGGCGAGACGCTGGCCTATCACGATATGGTTGAAAAAATTTTTATCGCGATGGGGCGTACCCCGCGTTTGTTGCATTTGCCGGAATGGTTGATACGCGTTGGCGTGAAAATGGTTAGAATATTGCCGCGTTTTCAGCATATTACCATGGGCATGATTAACAGAATGAACCAAGATCTGGTGTTTGATTATTCAGCGGCGATCCGCGATTTTGGTTACGCGCCGGGTTCTTTCCAGTTAACTGAAAAAGACTTGTATTGATACGTGTCAACCGAATGACGAGACTTATTCTGGTGATGGGCCTTGAGCTGTTCTCGAGAAAGAAACGAAGGGCGTCATTCGGGATGCGCCTGCGCTTATATCACTGGCGCCGGGGCGCTGCTGGTGGCTTGTTCGATCTTTTTGCCTTGCTTGAGGAATCGGCAGCCGATAACCGGCAACGTATTGCAGCGGGAATTTAACGACATTCTGACGTGAAAATGGTTAGAATATTGCCGTGTTTTCATCCTGTAACCATGGACATGATTAACAGGTTGAATCAGGATCGGGTATTTGATTGTTCAACGGCGATTCGCAACTTTAATTCCGCACCAGCTCCTTCCCAATTAACTGAAAAAGACTTGTATTGATAACGAATAATTTTCCGGCAGTATTCAATTTTCTCCTGAAATCCCACTATTTGATTGAACTGAACGGCTCCACTACTTTATTGGCGGGGATTCTGCATGGCTAGTCCACAGTTGCAGAAACCTGGCCGGTTGCCGGAAGGTGAGCTGACGCAGATTCTCAAGAGTTTCAAGCAGGCATTTCGAACGGTGGGAACCTTCAGCGCGGTTATCAACCTGCTGATGTTGATGCCCGCGCTCTACATGTTGCAGCTCTATGACAGCGTGCTGACGAGCCGTAACGAGATGACGCTGCTGATGCTGACGCTGATCATGTTGGGCGCCTATATTTTTATGGGTGCGCTGGAATATGTGCGCAGTTTTGTGCTGATCCGCATTGGTGCGCAGTTTGATATGAAGCTGAATCGGCGGGTGTATACCGCCGCTTTTGAGCAAAACCTGCGGCAGGCCAATGGGAATGCAGGCCAGGCATTGCAGGATTTAACCAATTTGCGCCAGTTTCTGACTGGGAACGCCCTGTTTGCCTTTTTCGACGCACCCTGGTTTCCGGTTTATCTGTTAGTGATTTTTCTGTTTAATGTCTGGCTGGGTGTATTTGCCCTGTTTGGCACGGCATTGCTGGTATTGCTGGCCTTTCTCAATGAACGGGTTTCGCATAAACCGCTGGCAGAAGCCAATTCCCTGGCGGTCGCATCTTCTGCGCTAGCAAACAATAATCTGCGCAACGCCGAAGTAATCGAGGCGATGGGTATGTTGCCAAATCTGCAGACGCGCTGGTATGAGCTGCATCGTCGTTTTCTGAATTTACAGGCGCAGGCAAGTGAAAAATCCGGCACGATTACGGCGATTAGCAAGGCAGTTGCGGTCGCATTGCAATCGATCATGTTGGGGCTGGGCGCGTTGCTGGTGCTGGAAGACAGCATTTCACCCGGCATGATGATTGCCGGTTCCATCCTGCTGGGTAAAGCCATTGGCCCGGTACAACTGCTGATCAGTGTCTGGCGGCAGTTTGGGCAGACGCGCAGTGCTTACGAGCGGTTGTCGAAATTACTGACTGAAAATCCGCTGCGTCAGGCGGGCATGGCGCTACCGAAGCCGGAAGGACGGGTTTCGGTGGAAAATGTCATGGCGGCTCCTCCGGGATCGAAGGTTGCGGTGATCAAGGGCTTGAGTTTTGCAATTGCGCCAGGAGAGGTGCTGGGGATTATTGGGCCGAGCGGTTCGGGAAAATCCACGCTGGCGCGATTGCTGGTTGGCGTGTGGCCAGCCATAAACGGCAAAGTGCGACTGGATGGTGCCGACGTTTATCAATGGAACAAGGATGAGTTGGGCGCATATATTGGATATTTGCCTCAGGATATTGAATTATTCGCTGGTACCATCAGTGAAAATATTGCCCGTTTTGGCGAGATCGACGCTGATAAGGTGATTCTGGCGGCAAGACGCGCTGGAGTGCATGAAATGATTCTAACCATGCCCAAAGGTTACGACACGTTGCTGGGAGATAGTGGCGGTGGTCTGTCTGGCGGCCAGAAGCAACGCATTGGCCTGGCGCGCGCCATGTATGGCGACCCCTCGCTGATCGTGCTGGATGAACCCAATTCCAACCTGGATGATGTCGGCGAGCAGGCGCTGCTGATGGGGATTCTCGATTTGCGTAAAAGAGGTAAAACCATCGTGGTGATCACCCATCGGACACGGATTCTGTCGGCGACGACCAAACTGCTATTGCTGCATGATGGAGCTGCAAAATTATTTGGCCCAACGGATCAGGTGATGGCGGCCTTGACACAACAACAGCAACAACAACAGCAACAGGCGACACAACAGCCTGCGTCTGCGCCTCCTTTCCCTAAAACGCTGGCTAATCCGGATAACCCCGCTCACTGAGCGCAGATGATGAAAGTAAATGGAAATTAACAAGGCGAACGACCAACTCCCGGCTCCGGTTGAGGTTGACATGGATGAAACCAGCCATACACGCCTTGGCTGGCTGATTGTCCTGGTAGGCGTGGGTGGATTTTTATTATGGGCGACCTTTGCACCGCTGGATAAGGGAGTGCCATTGTCCGGTTCGGTAATGGTGGCAACCAATCGTAAGGCAGTGCAACACCAGACTGGTGGAATTGTCGATGAGATTCTGGTCAGGGAAGGCGAAAAAGTGTTGGCCGGACAGCATCTGGTAAAAATGAATGATATTCAGGTCAAGGCGCAAGCAGAAGTAACCCGTGCGCAACTGATCACAGCGCGCGCGGTGGAAGCTCGGCTGATTGCCGAGCGCGATAATCATGCCACAATTGATTTTCCTGCCTATCTGATGGAAAACAGGCATGATTTACGGGTCTCTGAAGTAATTACATTACAAAATCAGTTGTTTGCTTCACGACAGTCGGCGATGAAACATGATCTGGCGGCTATTAACGAAAATATTGCCGGCCTGAAAAGGCAGTTAAGCGGCCTGAGTGCCTCCCGCAACAGTAAACAACAACAGCTCGGATTTCTGCGGGAGCAATTGGAAAACATGCTGGCGCTGGCAGCCGATGGCTTTGTGCCACGTAATCGCGTTTTGGAACTGGAACGTACACGCGCGCAGTTGATCGGTGAAATGTCCGAGGACACCGGGAATATTGGCCGTATTCAACGGCAGATCGCCGAACTGGAATTGCGTCGCGTGCAACGTGTGGAAGAATACCAGGGTGAAGTACGACAGCAACTCACGGATATTCAACGTGACTCACAATCCCTGCAAAGCCGTTTGATCGCGCAGGATTTTGAGCTGGATAATGCGGTGGTTCGGGCGCCAGTGGATGGTATCGTGGTTGGTATAAATGTGTTTACGCAGGGTGGCGTTGTAGGGCCGGGCGCGCGCATGATGGATATCGTACCCAGTGAAGATGTGTTGGTGGTTGAGGGGCAAATCCCGGTACATCTGATCGACCGGGTGCATACGGGTCTGGAAGTGGATCTGATTTTTTCCGCCTTTAATCAGAACAAAACCCCGCATATTCTGGGTGAGGTGACTCAGGTATCGGCAGATCGCCTTACCGATGAACAGACGGGAATTCCCTACTACATGATGAAAGCGCAAGTCAAACCTGAAAGCATGGTTTTGCTGGCCAAACATCAGATACGCGCGGGTATGCCGGTCGAGATCTTTGTCAAGACCGGCGAGCGCTCCCTGATGAATTATCTGTTGAAACCAATCCTTGACAGGATTCATACCTCGTTGAGTGAAGATTAGTTGTGCGATTGAGTTTGCCAAAATATAAAATAATGCTGGCCTTGTGGCTGTTGCCTCTGAGCAGCGCGCATGCTATTGACTTGCTGCAGGCCTATGAGCTTGCCCTGGTGAATGACCCGACTTTTCGTTCGGCCATACACGAAAATGAAGCAGGACAGCAAAATGCAAAGATTGGTTTGTCGGGCTTGTTGCCCAGCCTGACGCTGACCCATGCGCAAGGGATTAATCGCGGTACCCTGCGCCAGGGAGGCGTTACTCAACCACTCAATTTCGATAATGAAGTAACGACGCTTGCCTTGCGGCAACCTCTGTTGAATCTGGAAGCCGTGGCGGGTTATCGTCAGGGCCTGGCGCAGGCGAACTCCAGCCAGTCCAGATTTTCGGGTGAAGCGGACAGGCTGATCATCCGCCTGACAGAAGTTTATTTCGAGGCGCTTCTGGCGAAAGAACAACTTGCGCTGGCCAAAGCGCAACGTGATGCCCTGGCGGAACTCCGGCAGGTGAATGAGAATATGTTCAAGCGCGGTGAAGGCACCCGTACCGATGTGCTGGAAACCCAATCCCGTTTTTCCTTGGCGCAGGCTCAACTGATCGAGGCCCAGGACGCATGGGACGCTGCCCGCCTGGCCTTGTCTGCGCTGGTCGGAGAATCTGTAGGGGAACTGGCTTCCCTGAATAAAATTTTTCAGATTCAGCCACTCGTGCCAGCCGACTTCGAGAGTTGGCAGGAAATGGCGCAAGCCAGAAATGCGGAACTGGTAACGCAGCGTTACCTGATCGAAACCAGCAAGCAGGAGGTCATGCGCAGCCGCTCCGGACATGCACCAAGAGTGGAGCTGGTCGCCAGTCTCAGCCGCAATAACTCCGCCTCGTTTGTCACGGCTGACCGTGATGCCCGGCTGGCGAGCGTCGGTGTGGAAATCAATATTCCTATCTTTGCAGGTGGCCGTGTCAATGCAACTACGGATCAGGCACGGGCAAATCAGGCGCGCGCCGAAACGGAGCTCGATGCCATGACTAACCAGGCAATGCTGGAACTACGCACGCAGTATCAACTGCTGCAAAGCAGCATTTTGCGCATTCAGTCACTGGAAATGGCCGTCGAGTCAGCAAATTTACTGGTAGAAGCCACCGAGAAAAGTATTCGTGGCGGAATCCGCATTAATCTCGATCTGCTGGATGCGCAAAGCCAGTTTTATTCTGCCCAGGTCAATTTGGCCGAGGCGCGCTATAATTACCTGCTCGCCTATTTGCGCTTGCGTTTTCTGGCCGGAACACTGGAATTGGATGACTTGAGAAAAGTGGCGACGTATTTTGTAGGGCAATGAAGGCGCAATGCCTCCATTCCCTCCATTCCCTCAGTTTTGCAGGATGCTGCGCATGCTTCTGGCGCACTTGACCATTTTTTCGAGCGCTGCGCTGGTCTCCGGCCAGCCACGGGTTTTCAGGCCGCAATCCGGATTGACCCATAAATTTTGCGGGTCAATCGTTTCGGCTGCTTTCTGCAATAAAATCTGCATTTCAGTCTCATCCGGAACCCTTGGCGAGTGAATATCATAGACGCCCGGCCCAATTTCATTTGGATAGGAAAACTGCCCGAAAGCATCCAGTAATTCCATGCGCGAGCGCGAGGTTTCGATGGTAATCACATCGGCATCGAGCGCGGCGATTGCGGGCAGAATATCGTGAAACTCTGAATAACACATGTGCGTGTGTATTTGTGTCTCATCCTGAACACTGACACTTGCCACACGAAACGCTTTCACTGCCCAATCCAGGTACGCCTGCCAATCTGTTTTTCGAAGCGGCAGACCTTCCCGAAAAGCCGGTTCATCGATCTGGATCATGCCAATACCTGCTTTTTCCAGATCGAGCACTTCTTCACGAATAGCCAATGCAAGCTGCAACGCGGTTTGCG
>JAVVEX010000083.1:0-8760 GCA_032251195.1 Nitrosomonas sp. | reverse complement strand
ATTTTTAGAGATGCCCTCAATAACCATCCAATTATCCCGATTATTATCCTGAAACTTATATGACATCAGACAACCAGCCCATCGCCGACCACAATCAAAACCACCTCGTTCAGGAAAGACGCGCCAAGCTTGCCGCCTTGCGCGAGCAGGGAAATGCCTTTCCGAATGATTACCGGCGCGACAGTCTCGCGAACGCACTCCACGAAAAACATGACGCTGTTTCCAAGGAAGCGCTGGAAGCAACCCCGATAAAAGTCAAGGTTGCCGGGCGAATGCTGTTCAAGCGTGTGATGGGGAAGGCCAGTTTCGCCACAATTCAGGACATGAGCGGACAGATTCAGCTCTATATCTCAAATGATCATACCGGCGACGCCGCACACGACGCATTCAAGCATTATGACCTGGGTGACATTCTCGGCGCTGAAGGCACCTTATTCAAAACCAGAACAGATGAATTATCCGTGCGGGTGACGAATCTGCGTCTGCTGACCAAATCGTTGCGCCCGCTTCCGGAAAAATTTCATGGATTGACCGACCAGGAGAGCAAATACCGGCAGCGGTATCTGGATCTGATCAGCAGTGAAGAAACACGTAAGGTGTTCACTGTACGATCAAAAGTTATTCAGGCAATCCGCCAGTTTTTTGTCGAGCGCGATTATCTGGAGGTGGAAACGCCCATGATGCATCCCATTCCTGGTGGCGCCAGCGCGCGCCCCTTTATCACGCATCATAACGCGCTGGATATGGCGCTTTATTTGCGCATCGCGCCCGAACTCTATTTGAAACGTCTGGTGGTGGGTGGAATGGAAAAGGTATTTGAAATCAACCGTAATTTTCGGAACGAAGGCATCTCAACCAGACATAATCCAGAGTTTACAATGCTGGAATTTTACGAGGCCTATCAGGATCACCATTATCTGATGGATCTGACCGAGTCAATGCTGCGCGAAATAACGCACAAGGTGCTGGGAACCACCCAGATTGCCTATCAGCAGCAGACCATCGACCTGGCCGCGCCATTCGACCGCTTGACGATCACGCAGGCGATCCTGAAATACCATCCGCATTTTTCCGCAGCACAGCTCAATGATCGGGATTTTCTGGTTCAGACGTTGCAGGCAGCCGGAATCACCATTCGTACAGAAGACGGTATTGGCGGATTGCAGCTCTCGTTGTTTGACGAAACCACCGAGCACTTGTTGTTCGCGCCAACCTTCATTATCGACTACCCGGCGGAGGTGTCGCCACTGGCACGCCGCAACGACGCCAACCCGGCCATAACCGACCGGTTTGAACTCTATATTGCCGGACGGGAAATCGCCAACGGATTTTCCGAGTTGAACGATCCGGAAGACCAGGCGGCGCGTTTTCAGGAGCAGGTAAAGGCAAAAGATGCCGGTGATGTTGAAGCCATGCACTATGACAGTGACTACATCCAGGCACTCGAATACGGCCTGCCGCCTACTGCAGGAGAAGGTATCGGCATCGACCGGCTGGTGATGTTGCTCACCGATGCGCCCAGCATACGTGACGTTATTCTGTTTCCACAGTTGCGAAAAGAGGAGTAACACTCAAGTCGATGCGTTGTCAGCCGTTATCCCATCATGCAATTTGGAGAAACAGGCATGAACGCTGATCGGAGATGCGGGGTACAGGCGTTGATTCGTCGGCTGCTGGCCGCGCTGCTGTTGGCAGCCTGTTCGCCCGCACTTGTCGCGCAGCTGTCAATCGTGACCAGATCGGACCAAACCGGCGAACGGAACAAACCGTACCGCAAGACAGGCAGCGCCGAATCCGCAGCGCCTTTTTCTGAACCGATAACGTTGCCGGTCAATACCTGTGCGATGGTTGAACACATCGAGCGAATTGGCATGTTCAATGAAATCGATGGCGGCGCGGATGCTCGCATCGCGGGAACAATCGCCTTGCCGGCAGGACAGAGTGACAATAAAACGTTTTATGCCAATGTCGATATCCCGGCAAATCAGGGATATCGCCCACCGCAGCGCAATATTGCCGGAATGGATTATTTTCGTATTTATCTCACCACGCATGATGGTGGCTCACATATCATCACGCAACCCGCGCCTCCCGAATTCATGGCGGGAGATACCGTTGTACTCAAAGATTCCAATCTGCTGGAAGCGGCCAATTGCATGAGTAAATCAGAGTAGAAATAAATAAGCTTTAAAATAAGCATGTTATATGGCTTGTAGGAATTCTTCCTACAACATTTCCCGTCTTATCCTTACATCGTCCATAGCAGCACAGCCCTTTACTCTTTGATCGCCAACGTTAAAAATGTACCCATCTTGCTAATCAGCCAGTTTGGCTCAACTTTGTATGGGGAGTACCGGCATGGAAACAAATCAGATCCTGGATGAAATTAGAGAGCTTAATCTGAGTTATCTGTTACTGGCGCAACAAATGCTGCGCGAGGATAAAGTCGCCGCGATGTACCGCCTGGGCATCGACGAGAATATTGCCGGCATCCTGGAAAAACTGTCAAACAGCCAATTACTCAAAATGGCCGGCTCCAATATGCTGCTTTGTCGTTTCCGCTTTGATGACAGCCTGATCGCGGAAATTCTTACCAGCCATAAACAGGATCGTTCATTGACACAATCTCACGCAGCCATCCTGATGTCCGGACAACCTGCAGAATCAATATCCTGACTTCTGAATTCAGTTCCAATAGGAAAACATCATGAAAATTAAAAGCATTCTGTCTGAAGGAAAGCAAATTCAACTGGCAACCGAATTAGCGAAACTTGGTGCAAGGCTGCAAGTTCTGGAAGACTCGACCAGCCTCAGTCGCGAGCGGCTGGTGAAATTGTATAAGGAAGTCAAGGGCGTTTCCCCTCCCAAAGGGATGCTGCCTTACGCAGAAGACTGGTTCATGGGCTGGCAACCCAACATGCACGCATCACTATTCATTAATATTTACAAATACCTCACCGAGTATGCCAGTGTTTCCGGCATAGACGCCACCATCAAAAGCTATCAACTGTATCTCGAACACATCGAAGCCAATAATCTACAGCGCATCTTGAGCTTTACACGCGCGTGGACACTGAACCGCTTTATCGACAGCAAAGTATTAACCATGACCTCCTGCATCGAGTGCAAGGGACATTTCATTGCGCATAGTCTTGACATTCGATCCAATCATGTCTGCGGGCTTTGCCACGTTCCATCACGCGCCGGCAAAACCAAGCAAGCCGCACTCGAAGCCAAAACCAAGGCCAGAGAGCAGCACGCAGCGTAAATATAAAAGAAATCGTAACTGTCCCCAAAGGAGCTCATTGATGGAAATTGCCGGGAGGGTGACCAATATCGATTTGACTGGTTTGTCGACTGCTGGAATTGAGTTTATCTAAAGATGACGACCCGGTATACCCGGATGAGCAACGTACCGTTTTTTACGAACATGCTTTATCAGACTGTCTGCTTCTGACCGGTTCGGTGATCAATCCCGTCAGCGATTGTGATTCCGGCAGCGCAGGCAAGTCGCCCTTTGGTGGCATCCTGCAGGACTTGCAGCTCGCAGGCTGGGTTGGAGCGATAGCGGAAACCCGGCCATTACAGAATCAGGATCACCCGATAATCATTGACATTGGTACGCGTCGGACCGGTTGTCACCAGATCGTTCAACTGTCTGAAAAAAGTGTGGCTATCATTATTGGCAAGCAAGGCAGCGGGGTTCATTCCCTGTTGCCTCGCACGCAACAGCGAATCCGGCGTCAGAATGGCGCCGGCGCTGGCAACGGTGCCATCGATGCCATCGGTATCACAGGCAAGCGCATAAACATTCTCCAGGCCATCCAGCGCAATCGCCAGTGACAATAAAAATTCGCTGTTGCGTCCGCCCTGACCATCGCCCCTGACGGTTACCGTCGTTTCCCCGCCAGAAATCAGGGCAACCGGAGGCTTATAAGGGTGGCTGTAGTGACGCACTTCCCTTGCCAGGGCAGCATGCACTTTGGCAACTTCACGCGCTTCCCCGATAACACTGTCACCCAGTACCAAAGGTGTGATGCGTTGATCGCGGTAATAGTGTGCTGCTGTGGTCAGGGATTGATGCGCGGTGGCAATGATACGGTTTTTAACATTTCTGAAAGCCGGATCGCCCGGTTTGGGCGTATCGCCGGCGCCAGTCCGCAAAACCGCTTCTACTTGTGCGGAAATACGAATGGCGTATTGCTCGATTACCGCCAGCGCATCCTGGCAAGTCGTGGGATCGGGCACACATGGACCGGAGGCAATTTTCGCGGGATCATTATCCGTAACATCGGAGATAATCAGGCTGTATACCGGTGCGCGGCAGGCGGCAGCCAGTTTGCCGCCCAATACGCTTGACAGGTGTTTGCGCACCGTATTGATTTCCTGAATCGTCGCGCCACAGCGCAGAAGCTGCTGTGTGATGGCAGCCAATTCCTCCAGCGGCACACCGGCGACCGGCGCGCACAACAAACTGGAGCCTCCCCCACTGAACAACCCCAGCAGCATGTCTTCGGGCTTGAGCAGCTCGATTGATTCAAGCATGGCATGTGCGGCAAGCTCACCCTGCCTGTCTGGTAACGGATGGCCGGCTTCAATGACGACGATTTTTTGTGTGGACTCGTGATGCCCATAAGGCGTGAGCACCATTCCTTCCAGCTCGGTGTCTGGTGGCCAGTGCATTTCCACTGCATGCGCCATGGCTGCAGCGGCCTTGCCAGCGCCAACCACCAAAGTGTTGCCTTTGGGAGGTTGCGGTAAATGTGCCGGTACAATTTGCAATGGATCGGCGGCGGCAATGGCCGCCTGAAAACTGCCAAGCAGCAGCTCACGCGCGTTCATGTACCGGCTCCCGTTCTTCAATGACAAGCAGTGGTCGCAGGAATTGTCCAGTAACGCTGTCCGGATTCAGCGCAACCTGCTCCGGCGTTCCCTGCGCAATGATATTGCCGCCACCGGCGCCGCCTTCCGGCCCCAGGTCAACCAGCCAGTCGGCTGTTTTGATGACATCCAGATTATGCTCGATCACGACCACGGTATTGCCGTGATCACGCAAGCGATGCAGCACTTTAAGCAACAGATCGATATCCTGAAAGTGCAACCCGGTTGTCGGCTCGTCGAGGATATAGAGCGTGCGGCCAGTGTCGCGCTTGGATAGTTCAAGCGATAGCTTGACCCGCTGGGCTTCGCCACCGGATAAGGTCGTGGCGGATTGCCCGAGTGTGATATAACCAAGCCCCACATCCAGCAGGGTTTGCAGCTTGCGCGTGACGACCGGCACCGCGTCAAAAAAAACGCGAGCATTTTCTACGGTCATTTGCAGGATTTCATGGATATTTTTACCTTTGTACTGAATCTCCAGTGTTTCGCGGTTGTAGCGCCGCCCGTGACAGGTATCGCACGCAACATAGATATCCGGCAGGAAATGCATTTCGACCTTGATGACGCCATCACCCTGACAGGTTTCGCAACGTCCACCCTTGACGTTGAATGAAAATCTGCCGGGTAAATAACCCCTTTCCCGCGCCTGCGGCACACCGGCAAAGAGCTCGCGTACCGGCGTAAACAGGCCGGTATACGTCGCGGGATTGGAGCGTGGGGTACGTCCGATCGGACTTTGGTTGATGTCGATCACCTTGTCAAAAAATCCCAGTCCATCAATCGACTCAAATGGCGCGGGATCTGTCTGGCTGCCGTACAGATGACGCGCAACTCCGCGATACAGGGTATCGTTGATCAACGTGGATTTTCCGGAACCGGAAACGCCCGTCACGCATACCAGCAGACCAATCGGCAGATCGAGCTGCACCTGCTTGAGATTGTTGCCGGTCGCGCCCTGAATACGCAGCATTCTTTGCGGATCTGGGGGCGTGCGTGTCGCCGGCACCACGATGGCGCGTTTTCCCGAAAGATATTGCCCGGTCAGTGACTCGACATTGGCAAGAATTTCCGCTGGCGTGCCTTCCGCGACGACCCTTCCGCCATGTTCACCTGCACCCGGCCCCATATCGACAACATAGTCTGCCAGGAGAATGGCCTCCTGATCATGTTCGACCACGATGACACTGTTGCCGAGGTCGCGTAAATGCTGAAGCGTTAACAGCAGTCTTGCGTTATCGCGCTGATGCAGGCCGATAGAAGGCTCATCCAGCACATACATCACGCCGGTCAGGCCAGAACCAATCTGGCTGGCGAGACGGATACGCTGCGCTTCACCGCCGGACAGGGTATCCGCAGAGCGATCCAGTGACAGGTAATCGAGCCCGACATCGTTCAGGAATTGCAGCCGGTTTGAAATTTCGCGCACGATGCGATCCGCGATTGCCTGCTTGTGACCTTCGAGCTGCATCCGGTCGAAAAACTGCTTCGCCTGGCGTAACGGCCAGGCACTGATTGCGTAGATCGTTTTGCCATCCACCAGTACATGGCGTGCTTCACGACACAAACGGGTTCCTTCGCACTCCGGGCAAACGCGCGTATTGATCAGTTTGGCCAGTTGTTCGCGCACAACCTGCGACTCCGTCTCCCGATAGCGGCGCTCCATGTTGGGGATGACGCCTTCAAACGCGTGTGTTTGCTGACGCGGGCGACTGTGATCATCCGCATAGGCAAAAACAATTTTCTCCTTGCCCGAACCATAAAGAATAATCTGCTGTATGGTTTCCTCCAGTTGATCGAAGGGCGTGTCCAGGGCGAACCCATAATGATTGGCCAGCCCTTGCAACATCTGGAAATAAAATGGATTGCGATGGTCCCAGTGACGGATGGCTCCGCTGGCGAGCGGCAAATGCGGAAAAGCGACGATACGCGCCGGATCGAAAAAAGTAATCTGCCCGAGTCCGTCACATTTGGCGCAGGCGCCTGCAGGATTATTGAAAGAAAAAAGGCGCGGCTCAAGCTCCGCCAGCGCATAGTTACAGACGGGGCAGCTGAATTTTGCCGAAAAAAGATGCTCCTGCCCGCTGTCCATTTCCACCGCCAGCGCCCGGCCATCCGCCAATCGCAATGCTGTATCGAATGACTCGGCCAGCCTTTGCTTGCTGTCTGCGGAAATTTTCAGCCGATCGACAACAACTTCGACGTTGTGCTTCTTGTTTTTGGTCAATTTGGGCGCATCGTCAAGCTCATAGAGCGTTTTGTTGACACGCACGCGAATGAAGCCCTGCGCGCGCAATTCATCGAACAGCGACTGCTGCTCCCCCTTGCGTTCGCTGACAACCGGCGCAAGAATCATCAGGCGGGTGGCATCCGGCAATTGCAGAACGCTATCCACCATTTGCGAAACAGTCTGCGCTGTCAGGCTGATGTCGTGTTCGGGGCAGCGTGGTTCACCGGCGCGCGCAAATAGCAACCGTAGATAATCGTGAATCTCGGTGACGGTTCCAACGGTGGAACGTGGATTATGGGATGTGGCTTTCTGCTCGATGGCAATCGCTGGCGAGAGTCCCTCGATTAAATCGACATCCGGTTTTTCCATCAACTGCAGGAATTGACGCGCATAGGCCGAAAGTGATTCAACATAACGCCGCTGCCCCTCAGCGTAGAGCGTATCAAACGCCAGCGAAGATTTTCCGGAACCAGATAATCCAGTGATTACAATCAATTGGTTACGCGGCAGATTGAGATCGATATTTTTGAGATTATGCGTGCGCGCACCGCGAATCCTGATAACTTCCATGACGGTCATGTTTATTTGGGCTTTTGAATTAACTGCATTGTTCAGAACCGGATCGCTGGGTAATGATCCCGCCGCCCAGGCAAACCTTGCTTTCGTACACCACGACCGACTGTCCCGGCGTGACGCCCCATTGTCTGGCGGCAAACCCGATACGGCAGGTATCCTGCTCGATTTTAAGGATA
Source organism: Nitrosomonas sp. (assembly GCA_032251195.1). Classification (GTDB taxonomy): domain Bacteria; phylum Pseudomonadota; class Gammaproteobacteria; order Burkholderiales; family Nitrosomonadaceae; genus Nitrosomonas. Next base: position 900 of record JAVVEX010000083.1, on the reverse strand, counting down.
GCGCAGGGCGCATCAGTCTGGCGATAGCGAATCTTCGCAGCATAAACCCAATGCGGACGAGGTGGCGAACCGCTGACCCAGGAAAGTGAATCAGCTACCAGCCCGGCATGAAATAGTGCGGAATGATCATGTCCCTGAACGACATAGAGTATATTTCGAGCCATATCCTTGTCGGCAACAAACCATGGCTGTTCGTTTCCGTCCGGCGTGCCGCCGATCCTCAGCCCCTGCCGTTGTCCGATGGTGTAATACATCAACCCCTGATGCGTGCCGATTGCTTTGCCATCAAACGTGCGGATTTCGCCTGGCTCCACCGGAAAATAACGGTTGAGAAATTCCCTGAAAGGACGTTCGCCAATGAAACAGATACCGGTGCTGTCTTTTTTGGCGGCATTGGGAAGCTGTTGTTCGCAGGCAATCCTGCGTACTTCGTGCTTATATAAATGGCCGATCGGAAAGAGGGTTTGTGACAATTGCTGCTGACCGAGCCGGTAAAGAAAATAGCTTTGATCCTTGTTCCCGTCTTCACCTTTCAGCAGCTGGAACATTCCCGTCGCTGTTTCGCGTACCTGCGCATAATGCCCGGTTGCGATTCGATCCGCGCCCAGGCGCAGCGCATGGTCGAGAAATGCCCTGAATTTGATTTCACTGTTGCACAGGACATCTGGATTCGGTGTCCGGCCTGCCCGGTATTCCGCCAGGAACTGACTGAAGACACGCTCCTTGTATTCTACCGAGAAGTTGACCACTTCCAACGGAATATCCAGCAGATCGGCTACTGATGCGGCATCAAGAAAATCCTGACGCGTGGAACAGTATTCGTCAGTATCATCGTCCTCCCAGTTTTTCATGAAAAGTCCGACAACTTCCCAGCCTTGCTGTTTAAGCAGAAGGGCGGCA
>JAVVEX010000082.1:0-8824 GCA_032251195.1 Nitrosomonas sp. | reverse complement strand
ACGTTTCGTCTTGCCCGCCATGATTGCCCCCGTTAAGAGTCGTATAGGAATGATGGCGATTATAAACTAATAAGCAAACTATTTTACTGGAGCGATATACTAGTATAACAACCCAACCCCACGTACAGGAAACATAAATTCCTGAACATCTATTTAAGTAGAAGCATATCCTGTGCCATCTTTTAGAAAGGCGAATTAAAATTTTACAATCAATATATTACAACCATGCTGCATTTACCGGATAATCGACGTCACACAAAGTGTAAAAAAATCCGACAACCTGCCCATAACCCGAACATAGCGTTCAATTCGATCAAGCCCTATCCGGTTTATCCGACCGATGTGACAATCTGTACAGTACCGGCAACACCAGCAGGGTCAGCAGAGTTGAGGAGAGAATGCCGCCAATGACAACGGTTGCCAGCGGACGTTGCACTTCCGCACCGATATCCGTCGCCAGCGCCATGGGCGCAAAACCGATGGCATCGGTCAATGCCGTCATCAGTACCGGGCGCAGTCGCGCCAATGCGCCGGTATGCACGGCATCATCCAATGCACGACCTTCGCTGCGCAATTCTCGAATGAATGACAGCATCACCAGTCCGTTCAGCACCGCGATGCCGGACAGGGCAATAAAGCCGACACCGGCAGAAATGGACAGTGGAATATCCCGCAGCCACAGCGCCAGCACACCGCCAGTCAGCGCAAACGGTACGCCCGTGAACACCAGCAGTCCATCGCGAAAGTTGCCAAACATGCTGTAGAGCAATACGTAAATCAATACCAGTGAAATAGGCACGACAATCTGCAAACGTTCGGCAGCCGAGATCATTTGCTCAAACTGCCCGCCCCATGCCAACCAGTATCCCACAGGAATGTCCACCCGCTCATTGACCAGGGCCTGTGTTTCGTTTACGAACGAACCCAGATCCCGCCCGCGCACGTTAGCCGTCACCACCACGCGCCGCTTGCCATTTTCGCGGCTGATCTGGTTGGGTTCTTCAATGATACGCAATTTTGCCACCTCGCCCAGCGTGACGAAGTTCACCAGACCAGTTGCCACCATTCCTGGTGACGGTATCACGGGCGAGGATGGCGCCATTGCTGCCGCGCCCGGTTGACCCGCAGCAACAGGCAGGCCGATTGGTAAATAGCGCAATGCTTCGATATCCGCCCGCAGCCGTTCCGGCAAACGCACCTGCAATTCGAAGCGTCGGTCACCCTCATAGATCAGGCCAACATGCTTACCAGCAACCGCAATTGCTACAGCATCCTGCACATCAGCAATATCAAGTCCGTAGCGCGCGATGCTGGCGCGGTCGATCTCGATTGACAATACCGGCAAACCGGTCACCTGCTCCACCTTAACATCCGCCGCGCCCGGCACCGTCGCCATCAATGCCTCGACCTGCTCGCCCAAAGCAAGCAGAGTCGTCATGTCATCTCCGAACACCTTGACCGCGACATCGGCACGCACGCCAGCGATCAGTTCATTGAAGCGCATCTCGATCGGCTGCGTGAATTCATAGTTATTGCCCGGCACCTGCAGCACTTTTTGCTCCATGGCTGCAATCAGCTCATCCTTGGTGCGATGAGGCCCGGACCATTCCGCCTGCGGTTTGAGCATGATGAAGATGTCCGCCACGCTGGGCGGCATGGGGTCGGTGGCGATTTCCGCCGTACCGATCTTGGCAAATACGCGCTCCACTTCTGGAAACGTGCGGATTGTTTTTTCAAGCTCGGTCTGCATGTCGATTGCCGTGGAGAGACTGGTGCCGGGAATACGCAGCGCATGCAGCGCAATATCGCCTTCATTCAAACTGGGAACGAATTCACTGCCCAGACGGGTAGCCAGCAATGCCGACAATACGATCGCCATCAGCGCAACCGTTACGGTCAATGCCTGATTGCGCATGACGCCCGTAAGCATCGGCTCATACAGACGTTTGCTGCGCGCCACGATCCAGCTTTCCTTATCTGACACGGCGCCACCCAGAAAAAGTGCAATCGCGGCCGGCACAAAGGTCACCGACAGAATCATCGCGCCGATCAATGCCACCACCACAGTGAATGCCATGGGGTGGAACATCTTGCCCTCGACACCCGTCAACGCAAAAATTGGGATATACACCACCATGATGATGATCTGCCCGTAAATCAGCGCTCGCCGGGTTTGCTGGGTTGCGGAAAACACCATTGCCAACCGCTCTGCCTTACTCAAGACCCGCCCCAGCTTTTGTTGCTCCTGCGCCAGGCGCCGGATGCTGTTTTCCACAATCACGATGGCGCCATCGACGATGATTCCGAAATCCAGCGCTCCCAGGCTCATCAGGTTGGCGCTGATCTGGTTGGCCACCATGCCACTCAAGGTAAACAGCATCGATAATGGAATGACCAGCGCGGTAATCACCGCCGCGCGGATATTGCCGAGAAAAATGAACAGTACCGCGATGACCAGCGCCGCGCCTTCGATCAGATTGGACGCAACCGTACGAATGGCGCCGTCCACCAGTTTGGTACGGTCATAAACAGGAGTGGCAACAATGCCTGGCGGCAAACTGCGATTGACCTCCACCAGTTTGTCGGCAATCGCGCGCGCCACTGTGCGGCTATTCTCGCCAATCAGCATGTGCGCCGTGCCCAGCACCACCTCCTCACCGTTCTGCGTGGCCGCACCGGTTCGCAATTCCTTACCGATCAGGATATCCGCGACATCCTTGATGCGCAGCGGCGTCCCCTGCCTGCTGCCAAGCGTGATTTCACCGATCTCGTCGAGATTGGTAACCTGCCCAGGCAACCGCACCAGGTACTGGCTGCCGCTTTTTTCGATGTACCCCGCGCCCAGATTGAGATTATTGCGCTCCAGCGCGGTCACGATGTCCTGCAGCGTCAGTCCATAAGCAACCAGTTTTTCCGGAAAGGGCGTGACGTGATACTGTTTGACGAACCCACCAACGGTGTTGATTTCAGTTACACCTTTAACGACGCGCAGCAGCGGCCGCACGATCCAGTCCTGGATCTCGCGCAGATCGGTTGGTGTATAGGCCGTACCATCCGGTTTACGCGCGCCGGCTTCGGCTCCAACCGTCCACATGAAAATCTCGCCGAGGCCGGTCGATGTTGGCCCCATTGCCGGCTCAATTCCGACGGGCAATCTGCCTTTTGCTTCCTGGATACGTTGGCTGACCAGCTGGCGGGCAAAATAGATATCGACGCCTTCCTCGAAAATGACGGTCACTTGCGACAGGCCATAGCGCGACAACGAGCGGGTGTAATCCAGTCCGGGAATACCCGCCATGATGGTTTCAACCGGAAACGTGATGCGCTGCTCAACTTCCCTTGGCGAATAACCAGGCGCAGCTGCGTTGATCTGCACCTGAACATTGGTAATATCGGGTACCGCGTCGATTGGCAATTTCTGATAACTGTAAACGCCCAGCAATGCCATCGCCAGCACTGCCAGCAGTACGAGTCCGCGATGATGAATGACCGCTCGCAGCAGGTGCTCAAACATGTGACGCCTTTCTGGAAAAGCAGGATTCAGAAAAACTCATTAGCGTGTCAATGATCATGCGACGCCCCCGCCTTGCCGAGTTCGGCCTTGATAGCATAGCTATTGCCAGCCGCATACTGCTCGCCGACCGACAAGCCTTCAACCACTTCAACCAATTTGTCATCACTCGCACCCAGTCTGAGTGGGCGCATCTCCAGATAATCGCCATAGCGGCCAAAGACCACCGGGCTATCGCGCAGTGTCTGCACTGCATCCAGCGATACCGCGACTGGAACCTCGATCATCCTGGTCAACAAATCCGCCTTGACAAACATCCCCGGGCGCCATTTCTCCGTATGATTATCGAGTTCAACGCGAGCGATCGCGGTGCGGGTAACGTTATCCAGCAATGTCGTTACATAGATCACCGTCCCCTGTTGCTGCAAATCCTGTGCGTCGGCCCGGATAATTGCCTTTTGGCCAACATGAACAAGATGCAGATCGGATGGGAACACCTTGACCGCAGCCCAGATGGAGGATATATCCGCCACGATAAAAACAGTCTTGTTCTCGGTAACTGCCTCGCCCATAACCACCGCCTTGTCGATGATAATTCCACTGATTGGCGAGCGCAATTCATAACGGGCAAGATTTTTTTCCGTCATTCCTGATTCCGGGGATACACCAAGCGCATGCAGACGTTCAGCCGCCAGTTTCAGTACAATTTTAGCTTCCTGCCACTGCTGCCTGGCCACCAAATAATCTTGCTTGGCAGTGATTTTCTCCTGCCACAAGGTTTCTTCTCGCTTGAAGACTGCCTCCGCCAATTGCAGACGACTGTGCGCGGATAAATACTGGCTGCGCAACTCCGCCAGCGCCGGGCTCTCGATCACCATCAGCACATCGCCCTTGCGCATCTTCTGACCATGATGCGCCCGGACTGCCACCACCATTCCCTGCAACCGTGGGACAACATGCACAATCTTGTGCTCATTGAAAATGACTTCACCCGGCAAGGTGATTTTGGGTTGAATCGCTGCCGGGCCGGCAGTCACGATTTCGATTCCGCTACTGGCAAGGGTCGCGTCATCCATTTCCACCCGTCCCTCAATCTGGCTGTGCCCCCAGCGATAGGTTTTACCCTGATGGTCAGCCGCAATCACCATTTCAAACGAGTGCGGCTCCTCCACTTCCTGATCACTGATCAAATAATTTCTCGCTGGTTTTAATTGATAAACCTGCGCTGCCTTGCCAAGCCGTGATAACGCAATGGTCACATTTGCAGTCGCGGGCGCGACGGGCTTGCCATTCTCATAGAGATAAACCCTGAAATGGGGCGGCACTCCTTTTTCATAAATGGTCAATTCCAGTGAAAATTTATCCTTGACAAATAACAGCCCACCCTTTGGACCTTTCTCCAGTTCGGCATCGGGTATCGCATCGACAGCAGTCAGCAATGGCTGTGCATCAGAAACAGGGGATTCCGGCTCGTCCAGCAAAAGAATTCCGACAGCAAGCGCAATGCCAATCAGAATGACTACAATAAAAGGTAAGTGCCGCGCAGTATTCATGGATTATTCTCGTTTTTGTGGGTAGAACGTCGATGACGATGCGAAATGTTCGAGTGGCGCGGCTACCAGCCGCTCAAGCGCATTGACCAGCCGTTGGTAATTGGCGAGCGCACGCACATAAAGCGTTCTGTTCTGAAAATAGGTTCGTTGCGCATCCAGCATTTCCAGAAAACTGAATTTACCGAGCTGATAGCCACGGTTGGTCAATTCAAATGCCTTTTGCGCCCCGGGCAGCACTTCATCGCGCAACATCTGTGTTTCTCCCTGCGCCGCACGCAAACTTTCATAAACACGCGTCAATTCCGATCTCAACAGCAGTTCGGCAGCCATGCGTTGATCACGTGCCTGATAGACTCTCTGCTGCGCTTCCAGTCGGTTACCCTGATTACGGTCAAAAATCGGAATGGGAATCGACATGTCAAGCAAGGCCGTGTTCTGATCCAATTCCAAATAGCGCCGGATAGCCGCACCCAGCCGGATATCGGGAATGCGGCGCGCATTTTCGAGTTCAAACATCGCTTCACGTTGTGTAACTTGCTTGCTGCTCTGCAGCAGCACCGGATTTGTTTCGATATGTTCAAGCAGGCGGTCAAGTCCAGGAATGGTCACAAATGACTCCAGCTCCCCCTGAACCAGATTGAATGGTGGCGTGGATTCTCCCCACAGCAGGGTCAGCCTGCTTTTCGCAGCAGCCAGACTGCGCTTTGCCTGCTCAAGTTCAACACCGACCGTGAATAAATTTACCTTGGAACGAATCGCCTCCATTGGGGGCGCCTTGTCTGCTGCAACACGTTTATTGGCGGTATTCAGCGCAAGCTCGGTCAATTGCAGGGTGTCTTTGAGCACACCGACCAGCGCCTGCCCTTCCAGCACATCGATAAAAGCATCCGCTGTACGCGCCATGATTTCGACACGTTTGACTTCATATGCCTGCTGCGCCACTTCCTGGGCCAACCCTGCCACATTCATCCGAGCATGCCGTTTTCCGCCCAGCTCGAATAACTGACTGATGCGCAACGTCACGAATGGCTGAATGTTACGATTATTAGAATTAATTTCCTCAGTTTCAGCAGTGAAATCGGGATTCCTGAAAACACTGGCTTGCAGCTTTGTGCCTTCAAACGCACTGATTTCTCTGGCAGCAGCAGCCAATTCAGGATTATTTTGCAGAACCCGCTCCAACGCTTGTGCCAAAGTCAGGTTTTGATCACTTGCCATAACCGACAGGTTTACCGCTCGATCAATGTACTGATCCATTACTGGAGAACCCGTCTGGGCAACAGCGACGCCACCCGGCACCATTAGCGCGCCGGCTATAATCAGACCTGCCATAACACGTTTCGCATGCGCTCTGGAACAGTCCCATTCATTGAATCTGGTTATGCCGGTAAATGAGAAAATTATCGCCATTGATTACAATACCTCCACGCCTTCGTTGTCCAGCATCTCCACCAGTGCGATCAACGGCAGACCAATCAATGCGTTGGGATCATCACCCGTAATACGTTCAATCAGCGCAATCCCCAATCCCTCCGATTTGGCACTACCCGCACAGTGATATGGCTGCTCCCTGGACAGGTAGCGCTCAATCTGACGATCACTCACCTGCCGGAACTGTACGGCACAGGGCACAACCCGAGATTGAATACGTTTGGAACGGCTGTTAAGCAAACACAATGCCGTGTGAAAGATCACCTCCCTGCCGCGCATCTGACATAACTGCCTGGTTGCATTGGCATGATTATAGGGTTTTCCCAAGTGATTCCCATCCAGCACCGCTACTTGATCTGCTGCAATGATCAGGGCATCGGGAAACTGTCTCGCCACCGCATGTGCTTTTTCAGTAGCCAATCGCAATGCAGTCGCCGATGGCAATTCATCAGGCAATGCAGATTCATCGATTGCCGGATTTGCGGTTTCAAATGGAATGCCCAGACGCGCGAGCAACTCGCGCCGATAAACAGAGCTGGAACCCAGCACAAGCTGCGGGTACGTCATTATTCAGGTAATAATAGTTAAAAGGAGAAATCGCAGCAGAGTGCAATAGTCAGAACAGCCAATCGACATTTTTTGACACGTCAGCATAAAAAATATAATATGCGCGCCTTATGCTCAAGCAACCGGTTATCAACACATTAACATTTTCTCGGACTGCCGATTCACTGAGTGGCAGTATATTACCTGAAAATTTTGTTCGTCTACGCGATTTCCTGGCGGAGAATACCGGCAGGGTTGACTACGTACTCAGCGGCGGCATGGACAATTATGGCAAGCCAATACTTAACGTGGTGGTGCGGGGCATGATCACGCTTTACTGCCAGCGCTGCTTGAATAAAATGGTGCACCCTCTTGATATTGAATCTGGACTGACGCTGGCAGGCAGCAATGACGAACTTGCCCGCTACGACGAAGATAGTTGTGTAGACGCCATTCTGGCTTCGGAAGCGCTGGATGTTCATGCCTTGATCGAAGACGAAATCATTCTGGGATTGCCGCTTTCGCCGCGTCATCCCGATATTTCCTGCTCGATGCTTGACAAGCAGCAAGCAACGCAAGACCAAGACAACAAGCCGCATCCTTTTGCGGCGCTGAAATCCTTGAAACGGTCTCGCCAACCCTGATTATTGCCAACCCTTAAGACTGTCTTTAGAAGTATCATCCTTGCAACCATTACTGATTATTTTCCGGAGTTCGATATCATGGCTGTTCAACAAAACAAAAAATCCCCATCAAAACGGGGAATGCATCGTTCTCACGATGCGCTGACCAATCCCCATCTGGCAATTGAGCCAACTACCGGCGAAACACATTTGCGCCACCATATCAGCCCAAACGGCTTTTACCGTGGCCGCAAGGTACTGAAAACCAAAAACGACGAATAATTTTGCGCGCTTGTTCCATCATATCAGGCAGGTTGCCTGATGACCATCCACAGTGAATACCACTGTTGCAATCGATTGCATGGGAGGCGATCATGGCTCGCATGTTACGGTGCCTGCCGTCATCGAGTACCTGCGTCAGGATCGGGAAACCGATATCGTGCTGGTTGGCATTCCGGGCGCGATCAAAGCCGAACTCCGGGCATGCAATGCCACACCTGGACCGAGACTCAGGATACACCCAGCCAGCGAGGTAGTCGACATGGATGAACCTCCCGCGCTGGCGCTGCGCAACAAAAAAGATTCTTCCATGCGGGTCAGTATCAATCTGGTCAAAAGTGGTGAAGCACATGCTTGTGTCAGTGCCGGCAACACCGGCGCGTTGCTGGCCACGTCCCGTTTTGTGCTCAAAACAATACCCGGCATTGACCGGCCCGCGTTGGCCGTGGTGCTGCCGACCATTACCGGTCATACCTACGTGCTCGATCTGGGCGCGAATATCAACTGCACGGCGGGGAATCTGCTGCAGTTTGGCGTGATGGGCGCGGCGCTGGTTTCTGCTGTTGAGAACATTTCCGATCCTACTATCGGTTTGTTGAATATCGGCGAAGAGGCGATCAAGGGCAATGATGTGGTCAAGCAGGCTGCAGAGCTGTTTCGCGCCAGCAACCTGAATTTTTATGGCAATATCGAGGGTAACGATATTTATAAAGGCACGACCAACGTCGTGGTCTGCGATGGCTTTGTCGGCAATGTTGCATTGAAAACCTCGGAAGGACTGGCGCAAATGCTGGCCAGTTACTTGCGTGAGGAGTTCAAGCGTAATTTGTTGACCAAACTGGCTGGGATCGTCGCCATGCCGGTCATCAACGCTTTCAAGC
>JAVVEX010000081.1:0-8967 GCA_032251195.1 Nitrosomonas sp. | reverse complement strand
AGTTGCCGCTACGCCTTCTTACTGCTTGCCTAACGCACACTCAGATCAAACTGAAAATAGTATAGAGGCATATTCTACAATGACCGCCAGATCGGCTGTTTTGATCCGGCGCGCCTTGTCAGAAATAGCCCGGATGCAGGAGACGATTGACGACCGCCATCCAGATTGTGCCTGCATCTGGTTATGGTCGGCTATCAGATAGGACCTGATCTGGAAAAATGCCACCACAAATTATTTGGCAGTATTGTTAAGCATTTCAATGATGGCTGGGTCTTTGGCCATATCCATTGCGGTTTTGCCGCTAGTCGTAATGATCGTGCGGTCAGCGCCCCTTTCAAGCAGCAATTGAACCGTTTCTGCATTCCCATGCAAGGCAGCCCACATCAATGCGGTAACGCCATCCTGATTTTGCTGGTTGATATTCGCGCCTTTGGCAAGCAGCAGTTCGATAACCGGGTTATGGCCATTCTGTGCGGCCAGAATGAGGGCGGTGAAATCATTGGTCGCTTTGGTATCCGGCAATGCGCCGGAAGTGAGCAGAGCTTTCACAATGTCCGTGTGACCGGAAAGTGATGCCAGAAAAAGTGCGGAAGCACCATTGGCATCCTGCAGATTGGGGTTTGCGCCATTGGTCAATAAGACATTGACAATATCAAGATATCCATTTTGGGATGCCAGGTGCAAGGCGGTGACTTTATTCTCATTTTGTAAATCTGGGTTGGCTTTATGTTTGAGTAGTAAATTTATTATTTTGCTGTTCCCCTGAACGGCTGCCAGCATCAGCGGTGACAAGCCGTTTTTATCCTGTAGATCTGGGTTGGCTTTGTTTGTCAGCAACATTTCAACGATGGATGGGTGATTGTTCTTGGCTGCCAGCAGCAGCGGAGTGCCTCCCTGGATATTGACAAGATTTACAGAGGCATTATGTTTCATTAGTAATGCAACCGTTTCCGAATGGCCATTTTGTGCGGCGACAAACAGCGCAGTAAAGCCATCTGGGTTTTGCAGATCAATGTTGATATTCTCGCTGATCAACTTTTCTATCGTAACGGTGTCACCAGTCAAAGCTGCTTTCAGGAAATCCTGCGCATTGTTTGCGTATAGCAGTGAACCCTGCATCAAAAGAAGCATTGCAAGGCTTGACATACAAAATTTTGTTACCTGTTTGGAGCACGTGAATAACTGTATTTTTGCAAATTTCATATTGAGTGATTTCATTGATTTAAAAAACGGCATAATTATGATGCCGAAGATGGTTTTCTGTCTAATAGGTTCTTGCCTTGGGTGGAAAAGAGTCCACAGTAAGTGGCCTCAGTCTTACCGGTTTATAGTCCAGCCGCTGATCCTGACTAAAAAAGAGCGTGTGTTTGAGCCAGTTATGGTCATCCCGTTCAGGGAAATCATCGCGTGCGTGTGCGCCACGGCTTTCCAGGCGGGCTTGCGCTGAAATCATGGTAGCAATCGCAACTTCGATCAGATTATCCAGTTCCAGTGCTTCGACACGAGCAGTATTGAATATGCGGCTTTTATCACGGATCTCGGTTTGTCTGACCTGTTGAGCGGTTTCATTGATTTTGCTGACGCCTTGCGCCAATAGGTCTGGAAAGCGAAATACACCGCAGTAGTGCTGCATGGTTTTACGCAGTATCGCACCAGTTTCTGCAACAGAAGTGCCGTCTTTCTGTGTTTCGAGGCGAGACAGGCGCGACAGGGCGAGTTCGGCGGCATCTTCGGGTAACGGTTGATGATGACGGTTGTTTTTGAGATCCTCGATAATTTGCTCGCCTGCCGCGCGTCCAAATACGACGATGTCCAGCAGGGAATTGGTTCCCAGACGGTTGGCGCCGTGAACGGATACGCAGGCGCATTCGCCGACGGCATACAGTCCTGTTACCACTTCTTCTGGCCCGGTTTTGTAGGGGGCAACAACCTGACCATGAAAATTGGTAGGAATGCCGCCCATCATGTAATGTGCGGTTGGAACCACCGGTATGGGTTGTTCAATCGGGTCAACGTGTGCGAATTTCAGGGCGATGTCGCGGATACCTGGTAGCTTGGATTTGATCACTTCCGCCCCGAGATGGTCGAGTTTCAGTAACAGATGATCATGATTCGGTCCGCAGCCGCGACCTTGCAGAATTTCGGTTGTTAGTGCGCGTGATACCACATCGCGGCTGGCAAGATCTTTTGCATTTGGCGCATAACGCTCCATAAAGCGCTCGCCCTCGCTGTTAAGCAGATAACCACCTTCACCGCGTACCGCTTCGCTGATGAGCACGCCTGCGCCATAAACGCCGGTTGGGTGAAACTGCCAGAACTCCATGTCTTCAAGGGGGATGCCGGCACGGGCGACCATGCCCAGCCCATCGCCAGTATTGATGAAAGCGTTGGTGCTGGCTTCAAAAATCTGCCCGGCGCCACCGGTGGCCAGCAGTGTGGCATGCGCCTGCAGCAGCATGGTTTCGCCGGTTTCCATCTCCAGTGCAGTAACCCCCAGGACATCTCCTTGCTGATTGCGCACCAAATCAAGTCCCAACCACTCGACAAAAAATTGGGTATTGGCGCTGACATTACGCTGATAAAGCGTATGCAGCATGGCGTGACCGGTTCGGTCTGCTACTGCGCAGGAGCGAGTGGCTTGGGCGCCACCAAAATGCTTGGACTGCCCGCCAAACGGTCGTTGATATATTTTTCCATTTTCCAGCCGGTCAAACGGCATGCCAAAGTGCTCCAGCTCGTAGACGATTTCTGGCGCTCTGCGGCACATGTATTCGATGGCGTCCTGATCGCCAAGGTAATCAGACCCTTTGACCGTGTCATACATATGCCAGTGCCAGTTGTCCTCGCCAACATTGCCAAGTGATGCGGCAATGCCACCTTGAGCGGCAACGGTATGTGAACGTGTCGGAAACACTTTGGATAAAACAGCCACCTTCAGCCCCGCTTCAGATAGCTGCAAAGCAGCGCGCAGGCCGGCGCCACCCGCGCCGACAATCACGACATCAAATTTTCTTGTGCTTATTGTCACGCTAGCTCCACAGAATGTGCATAAACCATACAAAATAAAACAACAGTGCTGCAATCGCCATGATCTGGATTGTCAAACGGACAGCCATTGGATGAACGTAATCCATTAACACATTGCGCACGCCAACCCACGCATGCCAGCACAATGCGGCAAAAAACAGCGAGGAAACTATTTGCATCCACTGGTTATTGAACAACAACCGCATATCATCGTAACCAACGGGATCATGCAGTATGATAAACAGAACGACGAACACGGTATAAAGCGCCATGAGCACCGCAGTGACGCGTTGTGCCAACCAGTCCCGCAATCCATAATGTGCACCGGTGATCACTCGGTTTGGTCGTCTTACCATAGCCATGCTCCGGTTAATGCTGTTAAAATAACGCCGGAGAATAAAACCACCTTGCTGCTGAAGCGCGCTTGCTGCAGTTGTAAGCCCAGATGCAGATCAAGCGCAAGATGGCGGATTCCCGCGCAAAGATGATGCAGATAGAACCAGATTATCAGTAACAATAATAACCTGGCTAATGGATGTGACAGACTTGACTGTAAATGGGCGAAGCTTTCCGGAGAGTGCAGTGCCGTTTGCAACGCATATAGCATAAGCGGAATGCCTGGAAAAAATAGCAATACGCCGCTGATGCGATGCAGAATGGAGATGATGGCGGGCAGTGGCTGTTTAATGCGAAGCAGGTCAAGATACTTCGGACCTCTTTTCTTTGGAAAATGTGTTTCCATAAAAATTATCCCTGATTGGTTAACAAGCGGCAACCGCATCGCTGATGTCGTACTTTAATGATATTCTAGTTCAATTTTCTCCCATCGGCTATCAACTTTGCCCGGAGTGACCAGTCAGTAGCCTTTTGTGCGGCGTGGTTTCAATAATTTTATTTATTTTGTTAGTCCCCATTTCTACATGACCAAATATGTTTTTGTGACAGGTGGTGTCGTTTCTTCCCTGGGCAAAGGTATTGCCGCAGCTTCGCTGGCGGCATTGCTGGAAACCCGCGGAATCAGAGTGACCATGCTCAAGCTCGACCCCTACATCAACGTTGATCCGGGTACCATGAATCCATTCCAGCATGGAGAGGTTTTTGTTACGGAGGATGGCGCAGAGACAGACCTTGATCTGGGACATTACGAGCGATTCATCAGTACCAAGATGACGCGTCGCAATAATTTCACGACCGGACAGATTTATGAAAGTGTCATCCGTAAGGAGCGCCGGGGAGAGTATTTGGGTGGAACGGTTCAGGTTATTCCGCATATTACCGATGAAATCAAACTGTTTATCCGCAATGGCGTGGGGGATGCGCAGGTTGCAATCGTGGAAATCGGCGGAACGGTCGGTGATATTGAATCCCTGCCTTTTCTGGAAGCCATCCGGCAAATGTCGGTACAGTTGCCGCGCGAGGATACCTGCTTCATTCACCTGACGTTGTTGCCCTATATTGCCTCGGCGGGTGAACTCAAAACCAAACCGACACAGCATTCCGTCAAGGAACTCCGCGAAATTGGAATACAGCCGGATGTGCTGCTGTGCCGTTCTGATCGTTCACTACCTCTGGAAGAACGTCGCAAAATTGCATTATTTACCAATGTACGTGAGGAAGCAGTTATCAGTGCGATCGATGTGGACAGCATCTACAAGATTCCTGCTTTGCTGCATGAGCAAATGCTGGATGAAATTATCTGCCATAAGCTTAATATACTGGCAAAAGCAGCAAAATTATCCGCATGGAAGAAACTGGTTGATGCGCTGGAGCATCCTGAACATAACGTATCGGTTGCTCTGGTAGGAAAATATGTTGATTTGACCGAATCTTACAAATCGCTGACGGAAGCGTTGATTCATGCGGGTATTTATACTCGCTGCCGGATAGACATTCATTATGTTGATTCAGAAGATATCGAACAGCAAGGGACGGATTGCCTCAAGGACAAGCATGCCATTCTGGTGCCGGGTGGGTTTGGCAAGCGCGGGGTGGAAGGAAAAATCATGGCAATCAATTATGCCCGCGTGCACCAGGTGCCTTATCTGGGAATATGTTTGGGGATGCAGCTGGCGGTCATAGAGTTTGCACGCAACCAGTTGCAGTTAAAAAGAGCGCATAGCACCGAGTTTGATCCCGATACCCCCTATCCGGTACTGGGGCTTATTACTGAATGGCGTGACCGTCATGGTCAAATTGAAAAACGCTCTGCCAAAACCGAACTCGGAGGCACCATGCGCCTTGGCGGACAGGAATGCCTGTTAAAAGAGGGGTCTCTAGCGGGTAAAATTTATGGTGCCGGCAAAATTATTGAACGGCATCGTCATCGTTATGAAGTAAATGCCAAATATATTCCGAAACTGGAACAAGCGGGTCTGTTAATCAGCGGGTTATCCAGCGAAGGAGATTTATGTGAAATGATCGAGTTGCCACAATCCGTGCACCCCTGGTTTGTGGCCTGCCAATTTCACCCGGAATTTACCTCAACACCCCGTAATGGTCATCCATTGTTCAATCACTACATTAAGGCAGCAATTAAATTTGCCGCTAAATTTGAGTCGAAGAAATCACAAAATATCGATGTGTTGGTGAGCTGATCCAGGCGAGCTATCAGATTTTTTGAAAAATAATGAACCATTTAATTAAATAATACAAATGAATAACACAAGGAAGGTAGCATGAGTGCAATCGTAGATGTCATCGCCCGTGAAATTATGGATTCCCGTGGCAATCCAACCATAGAAGCCGATGTATTGCTGGAGTCGGGCGTTTTGGGTCGTGCAT
Organism: Nitrosomonas sp.; assembly: GCA_032251195.1. Lineage (GTDB taxonomy): Bacteria > Pseudomonadota > Gammaproteobacteria > Burkholderiales > Nitrosomonadaceae > Nitrosomonas. The sequence goes on along the minus strand of JAVVEX010000081.1, from coordinate 3,159 downwards.
CAGTACCATCCGGTGCCTCCGTTGGCACGCGGGAAGCGGTTGAGTTGCGTGATGAGGATGCTGATCGGTTTAACGGAAAAGGGGTGTTGAAAGCGGTAGAACATGTCAATACCGAGATTGCCGAAGCGATTATGGGACTGGATGCTGCCGAACAGTGTTTTATTGATCAAACGCTGATTTCGTTGGATGGCAGCGATAACAAATCCAGGCTTGGCGCGAATGCCATTCTGGCTGTATCCCTTGCGGTGGCCAAAGCTTCGGCGGAAGAATCGGGTCTGCCGCTTTATCGGTATCTGGGTGGTGTTAATGCCAAGTGGTTGCCCGTGCCGATGATGAATCTGATTAATGGTGGCGCGCACGCCAATAACAGCCTTGATATTCAGGAATTCATGGTCATCCCGCTAGGGATGCAGAGTTTTCGTGAAGCAGTGCGCTGTGGTGCGGAAATTTTCAACAAGATCAAATCACTGCTCCATAAAAGAAACATGGCGACCACAGTTGGAGATGAAGGGGGGTTTGCGCCCAATTTTGCCCGTAATGAGGAAGCACTGGCGCTGATTGTCAAAGCAATCGATGAAGCAGGCTATCTGCCGGGCTCTGATGTGGCAATCGGATTGGATTGTGCCAGCTCCGAGTTTTATCGCGATGGCAAATATTGTCTGGATTTAGAAGGATTGCAGCTCACCTCGGCTCAGTTTGTCGACTACCTGGCGAGCTGGGTGGATAAATACCCGATTATCAGCATTGAAGATGGCATGAGTGAACAGGACTGGGATGGCTGGAAACTATTGACTGAAAACATGGGTAAAAATGTGCAACTGGTAGGCGATGATATTTTTGTAACGAATACCAAAATACTGAAAGAGGGGATCAATCGCGGGATTGCCAATTCCATTCTGATCAAAGTAAACCAGATTGGCACGCTGACTGAAACCCTGGATGCAATCGAGGCAGCCAAATGCGCTGGATATACGGCGATCGTTTCGCATCGCTCGGGAGAAACCGAGGATACCACTATTGCTGATATCGCTGTTGGAGCCAATGCTTTGCAGATTAAAACAGGTTCTTTGTCACGGTCAGACAGGCTGGCCAAATATAATCAACTGATCCGTATTGAGGAAGATTTGGGGGATATGGCGCGCTATGCCGGACGATCAGCACTTTATCAATTAAAGCCGTAAAGGTATCATGAAAATGCTGCTTACCGTGCTGCTCATCCTAATCGCGCTGGCACAATACCCACTGTGGTATGGCAAAGGCGGCTGGCTGGAGGTGATGCAACTGAATCAGCAGGTCGTTGCGTTGCGGGAAAGCAATCAGGCTTTGCAGCAGGAAAACGTCATCCTGGAGGCCGAAGTCGATAATCTGAAAAAAGGGCTGGATGCCATTGAGGAACTTGCCCGCAGTGAATTGAACATGATCCATCAGGATGAATTATTTTTCCGCGTGATGGTACAGGAGAGTCAATAACCAGTTCATGGTGGTAGTGCAATTGATATATGCCGTGACTTCGGCACCTACATCAGAGGCAGGTAATGATATTGAAATGGATAGTTCTGATCGCGTTGGGAGTGCTGGCTTTCTGGGTGGTCAGACAAATGCGGCGAATTCAGCAGAAAGACGACCGTCACTCGCCCGTGATTGAGGATATGGTTTGTTGCGCCCATTGCGGCGTGCATCTACCTAGAAGCGAGAGCGTTGCCATTCAGGATAAATATTTTTGCAGCGCTCTGCATCTTGAACAATATCAACAGTCTGAAGCAGACGGCGATAAATAAGCGATCACTTCACATGACATACTCTACTTTTTCATCTCATGTTGGCTTTCCGCAATATCATTCGTAACAAACGGCGCTCTGCGCTTGCGCTCGTCGCCGTGGCAATGGGCATCATGGCGTTGATTCTGGCCAGTGGCTTTATCCAGTGGATTTTCCAGGATTTCCGCGAAACGTCTATCCGCTCGCAGCTTGGTCATTTGCAGATTGTGAGACCGGGCTACTTTGAATCAGGTACGGCTGATCCCTACGCATATTTGCTTCCGGATAGTTTGTCGGAATTTTTTACACTTGATGCAGATGCAGACCGCGAAATTCAGGCGATTGTCCCGCGGCTTAATTTCAGCGGATTGATCAGTCATGACGAGGCCACTCTTTCCTTTATCGGTGAAGGGGTTGATCCGGATGAGCAACGCTTTTTTGGTGATGCGCTGGAGATTTCGCAGGGTGCTCATTTATCGGCAGGCCAGCCTGGTCAGGCCATCCTCGGTAAAGGGCTGGCACGCAATCTGGGCGTGGCTGTCGGCGATATAGTGGTATTACTGGTCAATACCGCCTCGGGCAGTATCAATGCGATTGAGGTCACCGTCGGCGGGCTGTTCACGACAGTGACCAAATCCTACGATGACAACGCACTGCGTCTGCCAATCGATATGGCGCGGCAACTGCTGCGCACGCAGGGCGCGCATCGCTGGATTGTGCTACTCGATGACACCGGACAGACCGATCACGTGCTGGCCAGGTTGCGCGCCCGCTTGCCGGCGAACCGGATCGAGATTGTCCCATGGTATGAACTTGCTGATTTCTATAATAAAACTATCGTGCTGTTCACCAAACAGGTGCAGGGCATCAAGGTGATTATCGCGCTTATTATTCTGCTTTCCATATCCAATACCATGAGCCGCAGCGTAATGGAACGCACTGGCGAGATCGGCACCGCCATGGCGCTGGGTGTGAAGAAATCCGATATTTTGCGCCAGTTTCTGAGTGAGGGTGCGCTGATCGGTGTGATCGGCGGCCTGATCGGGTTGGCGGTTGGCCTAGCATTGGCTTATTTAATTTCTTTCATTGGAATCCCAATGCCGCCCCCGCCTGGCATGGCACGCGGTTATACCGGCGAAATTCTGGTCACGCTGCCAATGGTACTGGAAGCGCTGTTGCTGGCGGTTCTCACTACGCTTGCCGCCAGTGTTTATCCCGCGTGGAAAGCCTCACGCATGCAGATCGTCGATGCGTTACGGCATAATCGGTAGGGCGTCTCTAAAAATTCAGAGTGTTAAACAAGACGAGGCGAGAACAAAAAATATTATGCCTCTGAACTATTTTCAGTAATTTCTGCCAAATGCTTTTAGATCAACGATATAGGGAGTTGAATCATGAGAGG
>JAVVEX010000080.1:0-9003 GCA_032251195.1 Nitrosomonas sp. | reverse complement strand
TCACACCAACTTTCTGTTTTTTATCAGCTCTTGGGAAAACAAGGCAATTTCAACAATTAATTGTGACATAGCCTTTAAAAATTCCGGGTTTTTAAGCAAGATAAGGCAATAAAAAATACCGACTCAGCATGCAATTGATATGTAAGGAGATATTTTTGTAAATGCCGACGTGTTGTAACGAAATATGGATTTTTAGAGATGCCCATTAGACTCATAATTACAGATGGATTACCGTGCAATGACTAAAATCCTGGCAATTGCCAATCAAAAGGGCGGGGTGGGCAAGACCACTACCAGTATCAATCTTTCCGCCAGCCTGGCGAATGTCGGCATGCGCGTATTATTAGTGGATCTCGACCCTCAAGGCAATACCACAATGGGCAGCGGTGTAGACAAGCGGTTTCTGGACAAGACAATTTATCAGGTCTTGCTTGGCGAACAACCTGTTGATGATGTCTCTCTGACAACGACACCCGGCAAGTATGATCTGCTTCCCGCCAATCAGGAACTGGCAGGCGCCGAAGTAGAAATGGTCACTATGGACAAACGAGAAACACGATTAAAGGATGCCTTGCAGTCCGTGCAAAAAAAATACGACTTCATATTGATTGACTGCCCACCTGCCCTCAATTTGCTGACCATCAATGGATTGTGTGCCGCCCATGCTGTTATGATTCCAATGCAATGTGAATATTATGCCCTTGAAGGACTTAGTGATCTGGTCAATACTATTAAAAGAGTCAGAACGAGTTTCAATCCAACCCTGAAAATTGAAGGGCTGCTCCGTACCATGTTTGATCCGCGCAACCTGCTGGCACAGCAGGTTTCCGATCAGTTGCAACAGCATTTTGCGGACAAGGTTTATCAGACCGTCATTCCACGCAATATCCGGCTCGCTGAAGCACCGGGGTTTGGCAAACCTGTCCTTTATCATGATCAACAATCCAAAGGGGCGCGTGCTTACCTCGCGCTGGCCGATGAGCTTCTGGCCGCATCCCGTTAACCATAGCAACAGTGCAGGCGATCAAGGCAATGAATAAAACGACCACAGCGAAGTCAAAAGGATTGGGAAGAGGGCTCGATGCCCTGTTTTCAGGTGGAAACACCGAAACCGAATCCCTGCTCAACCTGGATACCAGTCTTTTGCAGCCAGGAAAATATCAGCCACGAACCAACATGAATCAGGCTGCACTGACGGAGTTATCCGAGTCGATCAAATCGCAGGGAATCATGCAACCAATACTGGTGCGTCCGTTGATATCCGGCAAATATGAAATCATTGCCGGAGAAAGGCGCTGGCGGGCGGCGCAGCTCGCTGGATTGAGTCAAATCCCCGCCCTGGTACGTAACGTTGAAGATGAATCGGCGCTTGCCCTTTCCCTGATCGAAAATATTCAGCGGGAAGACCTTAACCCGATGGAAGCAGCCCTGGGTATTCAACGGTTAATTGATGAATTCGGCATGACACATCAATCTGCTGGCGAAGCACTGGGGAGTTCACGCAGCGCAATTACTAATCTATTGCGATTGCTGAATCTGACTGAAACAGTGCAGGAGCTCATCCTGCAGGGCAGGATTGACATGGGGCATGGTCGCGCCTTACTTGCCCTGGATAGGGAAAAACAAATTGAGATTGCGCAACTGATTGTAAAAAAACAGTTATCCGTTCGTGAAACGGAGAGACTTATCAAACAACTGAATCACCCTCCGACCATTAAAACAAATCACCCGGACTGCGACTTATTGCGTCTGCAAGAAGACCTATCTGCTCGACTGGGTGCCGTAGTCGCCATAAAGCCTCGCGAGAAAGGTGCGGGAAGCCTCGTTATTCAGTACGGTAGTCTCGATCAATTGGATAGTATTTTGTTGCGATTTAAATAGCGGTATTTACCTGATTTAATATTTATAACGGGAGTCGATTCTTCTTATGGGCATACATTTCAATAATAAAGAATCCATAGTACTTGGCGCACTGGTCGCTGACGCAGCCTCGCTTGGATTACACTGGCTTTATGATGTCAATCGGATTCACGAAATAGAACAGCGCAAGGGGCTGGTTTTTCTCCAGCCAGATGCCGAATATTATGCTGATGGCAAAGGATATTATGCACATGGCAACAAGTGCGCAGGCGAGACTTCTGCTTATGGAGACACTTGTTTGTTGATGCTTCGACATCTGGCAGATCATGGCCAATTTGATCTTCAGGCTTACCAGAAAGCCTATTGCACCTATTTCGGCCCAGGCGGGAAATACATCGGTTATGTCGATTCACCGACACGCTTCACGCTGGCTGTCTTGCTGGCAGCAAAAAATAACGACTATCCAGGGCGATCAGGCGCTGATGACAGCCAACACCCGGCACTGGCAACGATACCGGCGCTGGTAGCCGCTCACCGTGGATCAAAAGAAGCATTATTGGCAACGGTAGATACTGCGGTACGAATCACCAACAACAACGATATTGCAGTCAGCGGCGCCAGATGCCTTGCGATTATTCTGTATTCGCTGCTGGCAGGGGAACCCCTGCAGGCAGCATTAAGGAACGGCATTGCATACACTGAAGATACATTGGCAACCCAGCTGGAAGAAGCCCTCGCAATGAATGAACTGCCGGCTGCAACGGTGGCAGAAAAATTTGGTCGCGCCTGCCATATTCAGGAAGGTCTGCCAATTGTTTTCCATATTGCGCGCCATGCGGAAAACTATAAATCAGCAATCCAGGATAATATCCGCGCAGGCGGCGACAGCTGCGGTCGAGCGATTGCGCTCGGCGCAATCATGGCAATATCGGCAAGCAGCGATTCGGAATCCATTCCCTTGTCATGGCTTGTGCGTTATGCCCGGCTTGCAGAAACCGCAGACGCATTAGAGGACTTATTGTAACCTTATGTTTTAGATCAGTTCTTAAACATCACATCCACTTCAACGGCGCATTGTTGCTGCGAATCGCCTGAATGGTGGCAGGCATCGCAGCAGCCAGTTTGCGCGCAGTATTGCAGCGTAACACTTTGACCGAATGACCAGCCTGTTGTTTCAGCTGCGCCCAGTACCTTGCCTGCCGTCGATATTGGCACGAGATGCCAATCCGCGCCGGGCATGACCGCCGGCCTTGCCGCGTGGCGCAGCTGCCCCACGGCCAGCAGCACCCTGTGGCGCACGAGCTTGCGGCATCTGCGCACCGGCCATCGATATCGGTTTATGCTGGCGCGCAGATGTGGCACCGCGTTTGGCATCTGTTGCCGGATGGCCTCGTTCGCTGCGCCCGCCCTGCGCTTTCTCGCCACTCTCTCGTGGGCTACGCCGTTGAATGGGCTGTGGCTTGGCGTCACGGTCCGGCTCAAACCCGGATAGGATATGTTGTTCGATGTCTTGTTTGATAAGGCGCTCAATATCCTGCAGCAGTTTGAATTCATCCACACACACCAGCGAGACCGCTGCGCCTGTCGCGCCGGCACGGCCGGTGCGACCAATGCGGTGCACATAAGCCTCGGAAACATCGGGCAGCTCGTAATTCACCACATATGGCAACTGGTCGATATCCAGACCACGGGCAGCGATATCGGTTGCTACCAGAACCTGTATACTGCCAGCCTTGAACTCAGCCAAGGCATTGGTCCTGGCATTCTGGCTTTTATTGCCGTGAATCGCGAGCGTGGAAATACCCGCTTTCGTTAATTTACCAACCAGGGCATTCGCGCCATGCTTGGTCCGGGTAAACACCAATACCTGTGACCAGTCATGTGTTGTAATTAAATGCACCAGGGCATCTCGCTTTTTATCGCGATCAACGATATAGACCCGCTGCGAAACCGTTTCAATTGTGGTATTGCGTCGAGCGACCTCTACGTAGGCAGGAGCATTCAGAAGGCCATCGGCCAACGTCTTGATTTCATCCGAACAAGTCGCGGAAAACAACAGGTTCTGGCGTTGCTTGGGCAACAGTGCGAGCACACGCCGGATATCGCGGATAAAGCCCATATCGAGCATGCGATCGGCTTCATCCAACACCAGAATTTCGATTTGTGATAAATCTACCGTGCCTTGGCTCACATGGTCGAGCAAACGGCCCGGTGTTGCCACCAGAATATCGACGCGACCTTTCAGTGCCTTGATTTGTGGATTGATGCTGACACCACCAAACATTACCATTGAGGTCAATTTGAGATACTTGCCGTAAGTGCGCACGCTTTCTTCCACCTGTGCGGCCAGCTCGCGCGTCGGCGTCAAAACCAGGGCGCGAATCGGTGGGCGGCCTGCCGAGGGTCCCGACCTGGAACGATTTTCCAAACGGTGCAACATTGGCAAAGTGAATCCAGCCGTTTTTCCGGTTCCGGTCTGCGCGCCAGCCAGCATGTCACGGCCTTCGAGCACCAGCGGAATGGCCTGCAATTGTATCGGGGTGGGGGTGGTATAACCTGCGTCTTGAACAGCACGCAAAATATCGGCAGACAAGCCGAGTTCTGAAAATAACATAGCGGGTAACAACTCCTGGTCTGGCAGCTGGCCTTGTGTGCAGCCTTGGAGAATGCGGGCTGAAACCAGTCGAGGCTGATAGCTTTATTGGGGAATATCAAGCGGAAGGTGCTGAATCAGTACCTGTCCGGTTGACGGCACGCTGACTGATTCGCGCACGCCTGGGCATTAGAGGCGCCGAGTATACCATGGCTGACTTGCATCAACGCAGTTCCTGGTAGATCTTCTCTGCCAATGCCTGGCTGATGCCCTCTGCTTGTTGCAGCTCGTCAATACTGGCATTTTTGACACCCTTCAGCCCACCAAAGCGTGTCAATAGACTTTGGCGACGTTTCGCGCCAATGCCTGCGATTTGCTCCAGATCGGAAGTCTTGCGAGTTTTAGCGCGTTTGGCACGGTGCCCCTGAATAGCAAACCGGTGCGCTTCATCGCGGATCTGCTGGATCAGATGCAGGGCAGGGTGATCGCTCGGCAGGCACAAAGCGGGAGCAGTCTGCAACGGATAAACGAGTTGCTCCAACCCAGGTTTGCGTGCTTCACCCTTGGCCACGCCCAGCAGCGGAATATCGCCGAGCCCCAGCTCCAGCAGCACCTCATAAGCGGTGTTGACTTGCCCTTTGCCGCCATCGATCAGGATCAGATCAGGCAGCTTTCCTTCACCGGCAGCAATTCGGGCATAACGTCGCTGCAAGACATCACGTATCGCGGCGTAATCGTCTCCGGGCTGATTGCCGGTAATGTTGTAACGGCGGTATTCGTTATGCCGCGCCGCCATGTCGTCATATACCACGCAAGATGCCATGGTGGCTTCTCCCATGGTGTGGCTGATGTCAAAACATTCGATGCGTTTGAGGTCGGGTAGATTAAGTGCCGTTTGCAGTGCCTGCAAGCGTTTTTCCTGGCCAGCCTGCTGATTGAGTTTTTGCTGCAATGCCAGCTGCGCGTTTTGCGTAGCCATATCCAGCCATTTGCGCCGCTCGGTAATGGGATTGGTTACCAGCGTAATCTTGTGCCCAGCCTGTTTAGACAGTAAATCCTGCAATAATGTCACATTGATTTTTTCGCCCAGAATGATCAAGGATGGCGTGCCGCGTTGCAGGTAATGCTGCGCAACGAAAGTTTCCAATACCACGCTAAGATCACACTCCTGCGCATTTTGTGGAAAAAAGATTTTATCGCCGAGATGACGTCCGCCACGAATCATGACCAGGTTGACGGCGACACTGCCGTCCTCTCCGGCCGCGCAAGCGATTACGTCGGCATCCAGCAGCCTGCCACTATCGACAAATTGTTTTTCCTGGATTTTGCGTAGTGACTGCATCTGGTCGCGGAATAGCGCAGCTTGTTCAAAATTGAGCTCATCTGCGGCGGTCAGCATTTTTGCTTCGATCACTTTCAGCACCTCCTGCTGCTTGCCTTGCAGGAACAGGGTCGCGTTGCGCACATCTCCGCGATAGTCTTCTTCTGTCACCAGCCCGACGCAGGGCCCGCTGCAACGTTTAATCTGATAGAGCAGGCAGGGGCGGGTGCGATGATTGAATACCGAATTCTGGCAGGTGCGCAGACGAAATACTTTTTGCAGCAGTTGAATACTAGATTTGACTACGCCAGCATTAGGGAATGGGCCAAAATACTGATTTTCGTTATCCAGTGCGCCCCGGTAATAGACTAGCCGGGGATAATCATGCCGGGTGAGTTTCAGGTAAGGATAAGACTTGTCGTCGCGAAACAGGATGTTGTAACGGGGCGCCAGGCTTTTGATCAGGTTGTTTTCCAGAATCAACGCTTCTGCTTCAGACCGGGTAACCGTTGTCTCAATGGCGGCTATTTGCGACACCATCAGCTGAATGCGAGGAGAAAGGCCACCAGACTGGCGAAAGTAGGATGCTACCCGCTTGCGTAAATCGATTGCCTTGCCGACGTAAATCACCTTCCGCGCGGCGTTGAGCATACGATACACTCCGGGTTGCGCCGGCAGTTTCAGCGCAAATACTTTTCCGTCAAAACGGTCATCTCCCAGCAAACCTGTTCACCCTGCTACTTTTCGTTACTCAGCAATTTTCCGCCAACCGCCCAGTTTTCATGCGGAAGTTCATCAAAGGTAATGTAGGTATAAGACCTGGGCTTATGTGCAATGCGTTCCAGCGTATCGGTAATCTCTGCAGCAATTTTTTGTTTCTGTTCCTGGCTGAGCGAACCTGCCAGACGAATATTGATATAAGGCATCGTTTTCTCTCTCTTTGGTTTTGGTTGAAAGTTGTCTGCGGGATATTCCTGAAAATCAGTATGAAAAAAACATTTCTTGTAACCAACGGGAAACATCTTTTCCATTAGGCATCAGCCCTCAGGTTGAGCAGACAGAAGTGATTCTGCCTGGAGACGTTGTTGCCAATCCGCGAGCCATGCTTCGAACGCATCGGCAGGCATGGCGCGAGCGATAAAATTGCCCTGTGCCAGATCGCAGCCGGTTTGCTGCAACAGCTCCCAATCCTGCCGGTCTTCCACGCCTTCTGCCACCGCTTCCATATTCAGTTGCTTCGCCAATGCGAGGCTGGTGTCATAAATGGCGCGCAGCGTTTCATTTTCCCAGGCGCGATGCACGAATCCCTGATCGATTTTGAGTTCATCGAATGGAATATCCCGCAATTGTGAAAGTGAGGAATGACCGGTACCAAAATCATCGATAGACAGATGAAAGCGTTTTAAACGTAATCGGGTAAGAATTTCCAGCGAAATGCGCACATCGCCCATTAACTGGCTTTCAGTAATCTCCAGTACGATTCTATCAGGCGCGATTCCAGCTTTGGCGGCCAGTGCAACCACAACATCCTGAAAATCGAGCGATGCCAGGTTATCCATGGAAACATTGACCGCGACCTTTAGTTTGTGACCAGCCTGTTGCCAAATCTTTGCCTGAATACAGGCTTGTTCGAGCACTTTACTGGTGAGTGCATTGATCAGGCCGTATTTTTCGGCAAGCCCGATAAATTGATCGGGATAAACCAGGCCATCGACGGGGTGCTGCCAACGTACCAGCGTTTCTACACCTGCCACTTTTCCGGTATCCACCCGTACCTTGGGTTGATAATGATTTACGATTGCGCCAGACCGAATTGCAGTGCTGATCTCTTGCGTATCATAAGTCTTGGCTGAGCTCGCAGGCTTGGCCGCCACAGTATGGGAAGTCGTCAACTGTGATAACAGGATCAGGAGAGCGTCCGGTTGCACCGGTTTTTGCAGATAACCCAGAATCGAGATTTTATGCGCCTGCACCAGTTTCTCGGTCGTTCTGAGCATGCGCTCACTTTCCCCGCTCACCAGAATCAGACTGCCCTCAAAATTTCGTTCAACCAGATAACGAACAAATTCGATGCCATCCATGCCCGGCATATTCAGATCCAGCATGATCAGATCAGGCCGGTTTTCGGCGTTTTCTACCAGCCGCAAAGCCTCTTCGCCTGTCTCGCAACACGTGACTGACGGAAAACCATGATTTACCAGCATGCGTGCCAGCAGCTTAAGCATGAAAGGTTCATCATCCAGAATCAGGATTTTGAGATCAGCAGGCAACTTCAACATAATGTGCTTTCATAAAATTGCAGAACGTATCATACCTGTCATCATCATACAGCACATTGTTGTCAGCTCATGGCCGCAGGGCGTTATCAGGCTTACCCAGCAACGACTGGAGTTGTGGTTTTCAGAAATACTGATTCCATATCTGCTCCCAAGCGGTGCCGGTTTAAATGGGATTTACGGTGGCATATTCTCGCGGCAGCTTGCGCATAAGCCGTGCAATTCCAACTGCTGGCTGGTCAACGTGAAGCCGGTATGTTCGATGCCGTGCGCTAATTCTGTCAAGATGCGTTTTTTGATGCCGACTTCCTGCACCATTTTGCAGCGGTCACAGATCAGGAATTGTGGAGTTTCATGTGGATGTTCGCAGGTAATGTGAGCACAGGCAATGAAACGGTTAGCGGTTTCCAGCTTGTGAACCAGCTTCTCGTCAATCAGAAAGCGCATGATGCGGTAAACCGACATGACAGACAACGCCGCACCAAATTGTTTTTTGTGCTGCTCGGCAATCTCATAAGCTGACAGCGGAACGGGTGTGGAAAGCAATATCAGCAATACATGCTGACGTTTTGGTGTCAGTCTTGTCCCAGTCGATGCGCATAGCATCATGGTTTTCTGGATTATTTGTTCAATGTTGGCAGACATTCGGTTTGTCTCTCCACTTCATAAATAATTACACTGCTGAGTGTAAATGAGATTGCACGATTTGAATGTATACTTTTCATACTTCAGAATTCAGCGCCCGCATCTGCTTCACGGGAAGAAAATTGAGTGCGGCATGATGAAAAATTGAACTCTGCCGTGTGCAAAGTATCCCTCGGATAAAAGACTGGCACTCCTTTGGAGTCATTCTGGAGATTTTCTACTTGATAAAAAAAAAGGCTATGTCACAATTAATTGTTGAAATTGCCTTGTTTTCCCAAGAGCTGATAAAAAACAGAAAGTTGGTGTGA
>JAVVEX010000079.1:0-9058 GCA_032251195.1 Nitrosomonas sp. | reverse complement strand
GCTGGCGACCATGCAAAAACTGGGGATTATACCCTCGTTCAGTCGGCCTTCTGTCAGTAACGATAACCCGTATTCCGAGTCACTCTTCAAGACCCTGAAATACACGCCGACGTACCCATCAAAACCGTTTGGGAGCGTAGAGGACGCGCGGCAATGGGTCGCTAGCTTTGTACAGTGGTATAACCACTCTCATCGCCATAGCGGGATAAAATATGTCACACCAGACCAACGTCATCGGGGCGAAGACCTGGCCATTCTGAACCGGCGAAAGCGCGTTTATGAAGAAGCCAAAAAACGCAATCCGGAACGATGGTCGGGTGTTACCAGAAACTGGGATCATGAGTCACTGGTAAGACTCAATCCAGTCAACGAACAACGGCAAAATATCGTCGTGCAGCAAGCGGCTTAAATAAGAGGTTCAGGCGAAAAGTATGTTGACACCCACCGCGCCATGGTGCTGCGATTGTTGCGTGCCACCGCAACGACAAAGCCTCTTCCGTTCAGTATATTGAAGATTTCTGAGATAAGTAACTAATCAGGAATAGAAATATCCACTATTTCCTATTTTCCCTTTATTATGAAGTAGCGCACAACCCATCGTGGGCGGACTTGCCGACAGACATGTTTCTCCAAGGGTAATTCGATGCAGGCTTGTGCCCCGTATTACGTCGTGTCACTGCCTTATCCACTTGTACATTGACCGACTTTTCATCAGTCAAAAGTTGAGTTATTCATCATATGACCCTTATGGAAGGAATATCAGTGAGCATGATCACCGGGTGGTGGCATGATTTCGCCTTCCTGATTGAGTTGAGTCAATTGCAATGTCAAGGCATCAATACTTTGCCAGCCGAATCCTTCGAATTGGGCCACCCATCGCGCGCGTAAGTACCCGAAGCGATCGGTCATAAATTCCATGTGTCCGGGAGTCATGCCTTTCCCCTGAAGATCAGGGACAGTTCTTATTCTACGATATAGCCAGTAACTGTTTTTGATTTCCGGCCAGCCTTCAGTCACCACAGGAAAGGGAACGCTGCCCGTAATATCCAGCAATTCCTGTTCGTCCAGTTCTCGCATCGGGACAGCCAAAATTTCAGTATTAAGGGTGAGATTGATTTTCTCATAAGCATCTTTCAACTGGCGCAAACGCTGCTGGGATTGCGGCCAGGAAAACAAAATCAGCAGTATATTTTTTTGCAGACGGAAATCCTTTAAATTGCCGCCTGAACCATCATGTGCGGAATAAGAAAAGACTGGCGATGCGACCACAGGGGTTTCCGGAGTGATCATGCTTCCCAGCAAACGTGCATCAAAGCCGCGTGATAGCGCGCGAAGATAATTGACCATGTCCCAACGATCTTCTTCAGACAGGGTTGCAGCGAAACCTGGCATGGCGGTTCCGGGAATTCCATGGGATAACCAATGATAAATGTTACCCACGGTATGTTTTGCAGTATGGGGCTTGGTCAACAGATCGGTCGGATCTTTTTCCTCCGGATCGAGAATGACTCCGGTGCCTTTGCCTTGCGGGCCATGGCAACTGACACAATGTGTGGCAAACAGTTGGGAACCATTGGATATGGAAATGGCATCGAATGGAACGGATGGTTTCTGATAGGTCTCGGGATAGGCCTCAATGGCAAGAGGAGGCAAGGCTATTGCCAAAGCGATGATTGCTAGTACGCTTGGCGCAAGGATTCTTTTGTTTCTGCCCCAATGGTTTTTTATGCCTAACCCGATGGTACCCAGCGCAATGATTAACAGCATCGCTCCAAACCAGAACATTTCCTGTACATCCGGTTCGTTCCATGTCGCATCAATCGAAAAACGGAATGGATAGGGCCAGTTTTCGATAATAGCGTGCTTGGCAGGAAGAGTATTGGCCAATAGGGTGGCAAGCAGCATCAGTAGCAGCGCCAGCATGAATTCAATGCCAACCCATTTTTTAAAACGGGCCGCTCCCTCTTTCATCTGCGCGGTATCATCAGACTGGGAAAGTAAGGGGAGCCATCGGTTACGAACCTGATAAGCAATCAACAGAATGATTGCCAATACGACCAGCTTAAAATTCAGAAACCAGCCATAGGAACTGGAAACGAGCGTGTGATAATATTCTTCAACCATGCGATCTACGACAATCAGACCGGTCACCATCAATAGCAACATGACGGGCAGAGCAATTGCCGAGAACTTCTTCAAGTAGGTTGCATTGATCAGGAACGATGATTTGCCGGGTTCACCATAGCTGCCGATGACAATCAGCAGAAAAGCAGGTAACGCGCCAAACCAGATTCCTGCTAGCAGGATATGCAACGCATAAGGAGCAATCGATTCAAATGATATCTCCTCTGCACTGGAATGGCTCGTCAACGTGCCCGCTATCAGGGGAAGCGATGCGGCAACAGCACCTAAAATATAGTGCCATCGGATCCGACGTATGCGCCGAAGATAAAGAATGACGCCGAATAGCGTGGCTGCCAGCAGCATCCGGGTAGCCCATATATGACCCACCCGTGTTTGCTGAATAATTTCAAACCATGCAGAGAGATTCCAGACATTGGATGCGATTCCTGTTGCCTCGCCCGTGGTTGTGGCCAGGATACCTAATAACCCCAGTAGGATCACACCTCCCATCCAGAGAAATCCTTTTTCCAGATGAACTACCCAGAAAGTCTCAAACACAGCTTTTTGCTGTCCGATAATGGCGAGAAAAATACAGCTTCCGAACAAGATCAAGTTAGCGGTCAATTGCGACCACCGGGCAAAACTGGAAATGATTTCAATCATGATTTTATATTAGGGATGTTATATAGTGTCTGTCCGAAAACCCCATTTTCACCACCAATCTGCCTGATTCTTGATCACCCGGAATGCGCGAGATTTTTCAGGCCGTTCGCCGGTATCTTGAATTTCGTGTGTTTTCCTGGCGTGCACGTTTGACATCCTGCTGCCATAGAATATCTCCGATACGATGGATATTTCTGGCGACAACGGCCAGTGAGACATATCGTTGAAATCCGTTGATGCCATGATCAGGGCATTTGTCCAGACCATGCACTTCCAGCGCGTGAATGGCCGATTCTACCGCAATACGATCATCGGTTTGTTTTGCCATGACGTGATGATGCAGGATGAATTGATGCGGATCTTCCAGAATGCAGACTTTAACACCCAGATCCTTTTTTACCAGTGCATGCCCTCCTGCTACGATGATCTGGTTCAGCTTATCCAGCAATTCCGGTGTAAGCAGATTAACGTTATCCACCAGGGTCTGGTAAGCATATTCCTTGCCTTCATCAAACACCGAGCATTTGCCGCAGGGTTCGATGCTGGTTGACCAGTTCATGAAGACGGTCGTAATCGATATTCAAATCCAGGCGCAATACACCACAAACCAGAATACGCCATAGCGGCATGCCGGGACGGCCATTGCGCTTGTTCACTCCGGGTGCCATTTCGTTTTTCCAGCAGAGCGAATATTTTCTGGCGCAGCGGTACGTTCATGGACAGGTGCTGCAATCGGCGCAACACCTTCGGTATGTCGTCCCGGCAATGCAAATCAAATTTGATTTGTGATATGTCAATTTCACCTATTGTCATCTGGGCATTTCGGACGATGCGCATGAGGATTCCTTCGAATGAAGTTCGTTTGTGGAGGTGGATATTTTCTCAAACCATGGTCGAAGTTTGGAGATTTTATCGCCTGAAACAGGCTAAAACAGCCTGTTAACGTAAGCTTGGTTCAAAATCTCCGCAATCTTCTTTGCTGGAATTGGATGCAACTTGTTGTTTTTAAATTTGAGAGTCGGTTTTCGGGCAGACACTATGTATCAGTTTGGTAGACGTTCCGGTCTGGACATCTCGGCATTCGCTGTTGCGTCAGGCGTTGGCTACCACTTGCCATTACTAATGAATCCTCAGTTATGGTTGCGTTATGATTTTGCGTCAGGCGATAAAAATCCTCACGATGGGCGCAGCAATACGTTTAATCAACTGTTTCCATTCGGGCATTACTACATGGGATACATGGATCGCATCGGCAGGCAGAATATTCACGATTTTAATGCCCAATTCACAATGCATCCCCAACCCTGGTTCATATTTATTGGGCAATATCATCGTTTCTACCTCGCAAATAAACGGGGCTTTCTTTATAACGCCGGCAGTGGCGCTACATTGCGCGATATCACCGGGCAATCAGGCAGTCATATCGGTGATGAAATCGATTTTCGGATAAATTTTCACTTGAGCCGTCATCATGATGTACTGCTGGGATATTCCAAACTATTTGCCGGTAACTTTGTCAAAAAACAGCGTCCGGGAATATCTCCGGAGTTGATTTATGTACAATACAATTTCCGCTTCTAACCAACACTAAACCACACTGATTAAGGATAATTCAATGCTGCGTAAAAAATTTGCCACCATAATAATTGCACTGTCCATGACAATGAGCGCACTCGCTGTGCAGGCTGAATCCGGATCAGCGGCATTACCCTCGAATGAAGGCATTGTTGTTTCATCGATTGATACCGCTGGATATACCTACATTGAGCTGACCAACAACGGTAAAGCCTTCTGGATTGCCGCTCCGACGACCAAGGTGAAGAACGGCGATCACCTGCGCTTTGTGGAAAGTATGTCCATGCACAACTTTACCAGCAAAACGCTGAATCGTACTTTTGATCGGGTAATCTTTGTGACCTCCACTCAAGTCAGAACCAACCCATAAGATCAGAATCGGCAGATCAGCCGGAACGCAAACCTTTTCTGGCTCTTCTGCCAGTTGTCTTGACGGATGTCGGCGCACTGCCGGTATCCGTGATATTTTTATCGGGTAACGTTGCCATGCCTGTAAACAGTCTGTTTTTAAGTTGCCTGATTTCATCACGTATATGCGCAGCTTGCTCAAATTCGAGATTCTTGGCTGCAGTCAACATGGTTTTCTCAAGTGCCTGTATTTCTTTTGCCAGCTGCGATTCGTTCATGTTGGCATAGCGCGCTTCGGTTTGTGCGATTTGAAGATTTTGCAGTGCGTCCTTCGTGCTATAAACCCCGTCAATGATATCTTTTATCCGCTTGCTGACACTACGAGGAACAATGTGATGCTGCTGGTTAAACAATACCTGCTTGGCACGTCGCCTGTCGGTTTCATCCATAGCGCTACGCATCGAGCGAGTTATCCGATCAGCATAAAGAATGACTGTTCCATTGACATGACGTGCGGCGCGCCCCATTGTTTGAATCAGTGAGCGCGTTGAGCGCAAAAATCCTTCTTTATCTGCATCCAGTATGCCCACCAGCGACACTTCCGGTATATCCAGTCCTTCCCGCAACAGATTGATTCCGACTAACACATCAAATTTCCCCAGGCGTAAATCGCGAATAATTTCGACTCGCTCTACTGTGTCGATATCGGAATGCAAATAACGCACACGAATCCCGTGTTCCGAGAAATAATCCGTCAAATCTTCCGCCATGCGCTTGGTCAACGTTGTCACCAGCACCCGTTCGTTACTGGCTGCGCGAATGGTTACCTCCGACATCAAATCATCTACTTGCGAAGTAATTGGCCGCACAATGATGGCGGGGTCGACCAGGCCGGTTGGCCGCACAACTTGCTCGATAATTTGCCCACTATGCGTCATCTCGTACTCAGCCGGGGTCGCCGAGACAAAAACAGTCTGTGGCATAAGTCGCTCAAACTCATCAAACTTGAGTGGCCGGTTATCCAGGGCGGAAGGCAGTCTGAATCCATACGCCACCAGATTCTCTTTTCTGGAACGATCCCCTTTATACATGCCGCCGATTTGCGGCACAGTCACATGGCTTTCATCAATAATCATCAGCGCATTTTCGGGGAGGTAATCGATCAGTGTCGGTGGAGGATCACCCGCCTGCCGACCGGATAGGTGGCGCGAGTAGTTCTCGATCCCTTTGCAGAAACCCAGTTCATTCATCATCTCCAGGTCAAAACGGGTACGCTGCTCGATGCGTTGCGCTTCCACCAGTTTATGATTTTCATAAAACTGGGTTTTTCGTTGCGCCAACTCCGCCTTGATGGTCTCGATCGCGCGCAAAGTGGTGCTGCGCGGTGTGACATAATGACTCGACGGATAAACAGTGTAGCGGGATACTTTTCGTGAAACATGTCCGGTCAAGGGATCAAACAACGCCATGCTCTCCACTTCATCATCAAATAATGAAATGCGCAGCGCGGTTTCAGCATTTTCTGCCGGGAAAATATCGACCACATCCCCACGCACACGGAAAGTGCCTCGACTGAATTCAAATTCGTTGCGCGAGTACTGCATTTCGGTCAGGCGCTTGATAATGTCCCGCTGAGCAGTTTTCTCATGCTCGCGCACGTGCAGGATCATGCCGTGATAGTCAACCGGATCGCCTATCCCGTATATGCAGGAAACAGATGCGATGATAATGGCATCATCTCGTTCCAATAGCGATTTGGTTGCTGATAACCGCATCTGCTCGATATGCTCGTTGATGCTCGAATCCTTCTCGATAAACAGATCGCGCGAAGGTACATAGGCTTCAGGTTGATAATAATCGTAATAGGAAACAAAATATTCCACCGCGTTTTCTGGGAAAAACTCGCGCATTTCTGCGTAAAGCTGAGCGGCAAGCGTTTTATTGGGCGCCATGATGATGGCGGGGCGCCCCAGTCGTGCCAGCATATTGGCGATGGTAAACGTTTTGCCGGAGCCGGTCACGCCCAGCAAGGTTTGGAATGACAAACCCGACAGCACCCCGTCTACCAGCTGGTCAATGGCTTCAGGTTGATCACCGGCGGGTTGAAATGCCTGATTGAGCTTGTAAGGACTGCCGGGAAAGGTAATAATCACAGTATAATTTTTCAGTCGTCAGTTGTTTAATTTTAACATGCGAAAACCGTATACCTCAGGAGCCCACCCGTGAAACTCTCGCAGCGCGTTCAAGCCATTAAACCCTCACCTACGCTGATGGTTACTGCTCAAGCAGCCAAACTTAAGGCAGAAGGCAAGAATATTATCGGACTTGGCGCGGGGGAGCCTGATTTCGATACACCTCGGCATATTAAAGAAAGTGCGATTGTCGCAATTAATAATGGGGTCACCAAATATACCGCTGTCGGTGGCACGCCTTCGCTCAAGCAGGCGGTCATCAATAAGTTCAAGCGGGAAAATAATCTGGACTATACCAGTAAGGAAATACTTGTTTCCAGTGGAGGAAAACAAAGTTTTTTCAATCTGGTGCTGGCAACGATTGATCCCGGCGATGAAGTGATCATTCCCGCGCCCTACTGGGTATCTTACCCAGATATCGTGTTGATTGCTGGAGGAAAACCCGTTTTTATTCCGTCTGATATTGAGGATGGCTTCAAGATCACGCCTGCGCAACTCGCTGCAGCAATCACGCCACGCACTCGTATGTTTGTGATTAATAGTCCAAGCAATCCTTCAGGCAGCGTCTACAGTCTGACCGAACTACAGGCACTGGGAGAAGTGTTGCGACCATATCCCGATATTCTGATTGCAACCGATGATATGTATGAACATATCCTGCTCAGCGATGATAAATTTGTCAATATTCTTGATGCATGCCCTGATCTGAAAGCACGTACAGTGGTGCTGAATGGTGTGTCCAAAGCCTATGCGATGACTGGCTGGCGAATCGGATATTGCGGGGGACCCGCCGCCATCATTACCGCCATGGAGAATATTCAGTCACAGAGTACCTCCAATCCCAACTCTATTGCGCAGGCAGCAGCTGAAACCGCGTTAAACGGAGACCAGTCCTGCATTATTCCAATGATTACCGCCTTCAAGCAGCGCAACCTGTTTCTAACCGACAGCTTGAATGCGATCAGTGGAATTAGCTGCCTGCTGTCCAAAGGCGCATTTTACGCGTTTGTTGATGTGCGAGCGGCAATTAGCCGATTACATAAGCAGCAATTGATAGCTGAAGCGAGCGACGTTGCTTTCAGTGCGTATTTATTGAAGAACGCGGGCGTGGCTGTTGTTCCTGGCTCTGCTTTTGGTTCAGAAGGCTATATACGCCTGTCATTTGCCACGTCGATGGAAAATCTGCGGGCGGCGGTCGAACGAATAAGCATCTTATTGAACTGATTTTCAAATCAGCTCAAACAATCTTCTATGCGATAGCATACTTCAGAAAACAATCAGGAAAATAACATTATGGGATTTCTGGCCAATAAAAAAATATTGATTACCGGTTTGCTGAGTAATCGTTCAATTGCTTACGGTATCGCGCGCGCAATGCGCCGGGAAGGGGCAATACTGGCGTTTACCTATCAATCAGAAGATCTGCGTGAGCGTGTCGCAAAACTGGCAGCGGATTTTGATAGCAAGCTGCTGTTTTGCTGCGATGTCAGTAAAGATGAAGAAATTGATCTATGTTTTCAGCAACTGGCCGGCTGCTGGGATGGCCTGGACGGCATTGTGCATTCGATTGCGTTTGCACCGCGTGCAGCGTTGAGCGGGGACTATCTGCAAAGTATTACCCGTGAAGCCTTTCATATTGCACACGATGTCAGCTCTTACAGTTTTGCGGCATTGGCAAAGTCAGGTTTGCCAATGATGCAGGGCAGGAAAGCAGCATTGCTCACACTCAGCTATCTGGGCGCGGTTCGCGTTATGCCAAATTACAATGTGATGGGTCTTGCCAAAGCGAGCCTGGAAGCTAATGTACGATTTATGGCTTCCAGCCTTGGGAAACAGGGAATCAGAGTGAATGCGGTATCTGCCGGACCAATCAAGACACTGGCAGCTGCTGGTATTGGTGATTTTGGAAAATTACTGGGGTATACAGAAAAAGTTTCCCCATTACGTAAAAATGTCACGATTGATGAAGTAGGCAATGTCGCTGCTTTTCTGTGCAGCGACCTCGCGAGCGGCGTCACCGGAGAGATTACCTACGTAGATGCCGGTTTCAATACGGTTGCCTTCGATTTATGAGTTAATAATTAATATGCCTCTATACTATTTTCAGTTTGATCTGAGTGTGCGTTAGGCAAGCAGTAAGAAGGCGTAGCGGCAAC
>JAVVEX010000078.1:0-9070 GCA_032251195.1 Nitrosomonas sp. | reverse complement strand
ATCACACCAACTTTCTGTTTTTTATCAGCTCTTGGGAAAACAAGGCAATTTCAACAATTAATTGTGACATAGCCAAAAATTACCCGCTTTCAGTTTTGATTCGCTTTTTTCGTATGCAGTCAACTGCCGCTGCCAGGCATCAATTGCAGTTTGCGCCGCCTGGTTGAGCACATCCAGCTCAAAGCCAGCCGATCGGGCGGCTTGCTCATCAATCAATGCTTGCTCACGCGCAAGGCTGACCGTATTGGCCGCTGCGCCCAGATCACCTTCTATAGCTGGTTTGTGGATTGCTTCAAGTGGATCGGATGACCATCTATTTGGCAGCGCCGTCAGCGTTTTCAGAAAATATCCCGCCGGTTGCTGCGAGAGTTTCAGCTTTGCAAGCTCAGCAGTTGCCTCATACCAGGCGACCGTTTTAACCGGTTTGGTGGATTCACGCTCGATAGCTGCCGAAAGGCTGGTGATTTTTTGTGCCACATCGCGCGTCACCAGCGAAAAATAGAGCGCGAGCGCCGTCAGCAACAGAAAACCGCCAAGCGAAATTGCCCAGAAATCTTCTGTCCTGAAAAATGACTGTGAATGATGCTTGCTCATTGGAATCAGTCACCAAAAAATCAGTTTGGATACAGTCGCCAACCTCTCAACATCAACCTGACAGGGCTGTCAAGCAATCCCGGTTCAACGTTTCCGCAAGAAAAACAGAAACTCCCCGACCATTTCACCAGCACCAGCGTTTAACAACTGGTGGCCGGTTTGCTCGGAAAACACCTGAAAATCTATCACCGTGCCGGGATCGGTTGCCACAATTTTCAGTATCTTTCCGGACTTCATATCGGCCAGTTGTTTCTTGGTGCGTAAAATGGGTAATGGACAAACCAGTCCGCGAACATCCAACTCTTCATCGAAATTCATATCCTGATACCTATCTGATCAAGCGGTATATTTTACCCGTCCCGGCGGGAAAATAATGTGAAGGATGCGCTTCGGTTATGACCAGAGATGATTCTCGATCGGAACAATTTTTGCTTTTTTGGCAGAATGATGTCACTCACGCTTATCTGACAGATGCCAGCTAAAAGGGAACGTCATCTTCCATATCATCAAAGCCGGTACCCGCCGGAGAGGCGTTCTTGTTGCTGGCATGGCCACCCTGCGCACTTTCATGGTCGCCGGGAGAGTCCTGGTGGGTTCCGCCTGAACGACCGCCAAGCATTTGCATGCGGTCAGCCACAATTTCAGTGGTATAGCGTTCGACATTGGATTTATCGGTCCATTTGCGTGTTTGTAAACGCCCCTCGATATAAATCGGCGAACCTTTCCTGAGGTACTCGCCCGCGATTTCGGCCAGTTTGCCAAATATGACGACGCGATGCCATTCGGTACGCTCCTGCTTCTCGCCGGTTTTATCTTTCCAGGTATCGGTAGTCGCAATATTCAAGTTTGCCATTGCATCTCCGCTGGGCATGTAGCGAGTTTCCGGGTCGCGCCCGAGATTTCCAATCAACATAACCTTGTTCAATGACGCCATTTATATGCTCCTTTCCAATAGCTGAATTACGTTATCTTCTTCAAACCCTTCCATATCCACTTTCAGATAGGCAACCTGTTCATTGGCCAGCACCAACGCCTCACTGACACCAGGCAATGTTGCCAGCGCACGCGAGAGCTCGCTGGCCTGATTGTTATCCATCTTGCCAACCGGATACATTCTGGAGCGTACTGCTGCCGGCGCCTGCATAGTCAGTGCCAGCAACAACCAGACGACCAACAGCCCGCTGCACAGAGCCGTCAACGCAAAAGCACCATGGTGCTGAAACAGATAGCCACCAAGACTGGCACCGACAAATGCACCCAGAAACTGGGTGCTGCTGTAAACGCCGATGGCAGTTCCTTTTGCGCCAACCGGTGCAATTTTGGAAATGAGTGAAGGCAGACTTGCTTCCAGCAGGTTGAAGGCTGTAAAAAACACCAGGAGCGCAAAAGCCAATCCCAGTAATGATTGATTGAATAGTCCCAGCAGAATTTGCCCGGTAAGCAGCAATGCTACTGCCGCGATGAATACTGGTTTCATCTGTGACTTTTTCTCGGCATAGATGATGGCTGGAATGATCAGCGCAATCGATAATACCAATACGGGAAAATACACCTGCCAATGATGATCCGCCGCCAGGCCAGTTGCGCGCAATGACAGCGGCACGACCAGCCACAGCGCCATCAGTACTGCATGCAGGGCAAAAATGCCATAGTTCAGACGGAGTAGTTGTGGATTACGTAATACCGCTTTAAAACGATTGGGCGCAGCTTCGGTATCGGAATGAAAGCGACTGACGACCGGATTGGGCACTACCTTATACACAACCCAGATGGCGAGTACCGCCAGCAAGCCCGTTAACAGAAAGATGCCCGGTACGCCAATCCATCGATTGAGTACTGGCGCCAATATCAGTGACAAGGCAAAAACAGCGCCAATGGTCATACCGATCATCGCCATGGCCTTGGTGCGGTGTTCTTCGCGGGTAAGGTCGGCAGCGAGCGCCATGACGGCTGCCGAGATTGCACCTGCACCCTGCAGAATACGTCCAAAAATTATCCAGTAAATATCCGCAGCGCCGGCTGCGACGAAACTGCCCAGCGCAAACAGGATCAACCCAAGATAGATAACCGGTTTCCGTCCAATACGATCAGATAACCAGCCAAAGGGAATTTGCAGTATCGCCTGCGTCAATCCGTAAGCGCCCAAAGCAATGCCGATCAGCGTGAAGCTGACGCCACCAGGCAGATCTTCCGCATAAAAAGCAAATACCGGCAGAATAATAAACAGACCAAGCATGCGCAGCGCGTAAACACCAGCCAGCCCGATGGAAGCACGCAGCTCCACCGGAGTCATTTTTTCAGTAATTTCAGGAGAAGTTCTGGGTAGGGAAGTCAAGGATATTAAGCCAGATAGTGGTGGATGATAGAGCCGTAAAACGGGTTATATTAGCAGGAGTCCGCCGACGCTTCAGCTTTTTCTGCCGTTTCTGGAATGAATCGTACCGTCAATTTTCCATTGAATACTTTTCTCTAATGAGAAAGCACAGATACCAAATTTTGAAGCGCGGAAAGCATATGCCAGGCAACCACTGATTACTGGGATGACGACTGATCGTTCTGATTGGCGTTTGTCTGTGGCCCCGGCACATCACTTGGCCATATCGAAAAGGGGAAAGGTCGCTGTTCGCTGTTAAACGTCAAAAAACAAATTATCTGATATTCATAAACAGCCAACTGACGGCCGAGCCAGAGCAGGTGTTTGTTCGTCTGGCCCGTTACAGCGACAGCGCCAAATTGAAATAAAGATACCGCCATCACCAGGAATTTTACCGCACCCTGGATAAAAAAGAAGAGCAGCATGAATAGTGCGCGCTTCCAGGTCTCGGTCGCCTGCAGTCTTTGTTTGATTTCTTCCTTCATGGTAAGTCTTCCTGCAATAAATAATTATTCCAAGGGGCCGAAAAATAATAAGTTTAACAAATTACTGTTTCTCGACGCTTAAAGAGTGCCACCGGATTGCCTGTTCAGGATTTTAAGCATCTCCCGGATGAAATGCAGTGACCAGATCACGCCAAATCCTGTTACATCGGTGCCAACCGCACCAAGTCCATTCTTGTGATTACAGGCGGACAGATCCATGTGTATCCAGGGAATGTCCTCCACAAAATGCCGCAGGAAACAGGCTGCGAGGATATGATCATAATCGCCTTCTATCATGCATTGCTTGGTATCAGCGATGTTGCTCTCAAGATCAGCTTCATAGTCTTTGTCGATTGGAAAGACACACACCCGCTCACCGCTGGCCTGCCCGACCGTCACCGCATTTTGCGCCAGATAATCCCGGTTGGTGAAGATTCCGCTGTAACGCGAGCCCAGAGCGGTGATCAGACTCCCGGTCAACGTTGCGTAATCTATAATCAGATCGGGTTTTTCCTTCGCGGCCAGCGCCAGCGTATCCGCCAGAACCAGTCGTCCTTCTGCATCGGTATGCATGATTTCGACCGTCGTTCCATTCAGAGCGGTGATCACGTCATTTTGCTTGAATGCCAGCGGGCCAATATGATTTTGGGCAATTGCAAGCCAGCAATCGATATTGACCGGCAGATCGGAGCGGGTGGCTGCCAACAGCACGCCCAGCGCCACCGCAGAACCATTCATGTCTTCATGCATACCATACATGTATTTGGCTGGCTTGAGATTATGGCCACCAGTATCAAAACAAATACCCTTGCCAACCAGCGCAATGGTCTTGTCGGATTGTTCCTTGCTGACGCTTCTGCGCAAATGAACAATTGCTGCATCCTGCACATGACTGCCTTGCGCAACGGCAACAAAGGCCCCCGCACCCAACTGACGCAATTGATCGAGCGTATATTCCTCATATTGCCAATTCTCGCTGGCCGCAAGTTTTTTGATTTGTTCGCGGTATGCACCGGGAGTCAGCTCATTGGGCGGCAATACCGTCAATCCCCTTGCCAAAAAATTTCCTTCTGCCTGCGCCCGCTGAATGATAAACGCATCCGGATCATCAAATCCATAGAGATGAATGCGTTCAAGCGACTTTTTCTCGGGTTTGCGCTTGCGCACGGGCAACTCTGCGCCATTGATCCAGCCGATTGACACGGCCATCTCGGCGAGTTTTCGTTTTTGGGCAGCAAGCCCATAGACGGCAACATGCACTTCTGACGGATTTTCTTCCAGCAATAATTGCCAGGCTTGCCGCATGGCGGTCTGCTGTTCAAAGAATGGCAGGCTTAAATCGATCATTACCCAGGCACACAGTACGCCATCTGGCAAATTAGCCGATACCGCTTTCTCGCAAATAGTGCTCAGCGGCTTGTTGCGGCGCGTTAGCAAATCGTAAAGCGTTTGTTCGCCAGGGAGTTGATGTTTTTTTTGAATCTTGTCGGTTTTTGGTAGCACGACCAGCAGATGCGTCGGTTTAACGACGTCGCCAATAGGGTCGTTATATTGTGTCAGTGTTGCAAGCATGCATTTCCCAGTGGAAAAAACTTTTTAAAGAAAGTGGAATCACGGAACAGTTAACTCTCTTGTATTATAAGGTACCTCGTTAGGTATCAGGATTATTCATGCTTCAATATCACGATTTAATGCGACATGTGCTGATGTGTGGTCGCGAAAAAGCAGATCGGACCGGCACGGGCACCCTGTCGGTTTTTGGTTATCAGATGCGCTTCGATCTGGCTGCGGGATTTCCGCTGGTGACCACCAAGAAGTGCCATGTGCGATCGATCATCCATGAGTTGCTCTGGTTTTTGCGCGGCGAAACAAATATTTGCTATCTCAAGCAGAATGGCGTTTCCATCTGGAATGAATGGGCGGATGAATACGGTGATCTGGGGCCGGTTTACGGTCATCAGTGGCGCTCATGGACTGCTCCCGATGGCGCATCGATCGATCAGATTTCACAGGTCATCGGACAAATCAGGCGCAATCCGGAGTCACGTCGTCTGCTGGTTTGTGCGTGGAATGTCGGTGATCTGGATAAAATGCGGCTGGCACCCTGCCATGTTTTATTCCAGTTTTATGTGGCGGATGGCAAGCTCTCCTGCCAGCTTTATCAGCGCAGTGCTGATGTATTTCTCGGCGTACCATTCAATATCGCCTCCTATTCGCTGCTGACAATGATGGTTGCGCAATGCTGCGGCCTGCTGCCCGGTGAATTCATTCACACCTTTGGTGATGCCCATTTGTACCTGAACCATCTCGATCAGGCGCGCGAGCAGCTTGGTCGCGAACCAAAAACATTGCCTGTCATGATGCTCAACCCGGACATTACCAGCATTTTTGATTTCAGATTTGATGATTTTACCCTGCGTCATTATGATCCCCATCCCGCCATTCCAGCACCGGTTGCCGTATGACGCAACATCGCCTGGCCATTCTGGCAGCCGTCGCGGCTAACCGGGTAATCGGTATCGATAATACGTTACCCTGGCATTTACCGGCAGACCTGAAACACTTCAAAACCCTGACCATCGGCCAGATTGTGGTAATGGGGCGCCGTACATTCGAATCAATCGGTTTTCCGTTGCCGGGGCGCACCAACGTCGTTCTTACCCAGCAGGCAGATTTGGTGTTACCGGGTGTCAATGTTGTCGGATCGATGAATGACGTGCTCGATCAGTTTGCAAATGACGCACGCTCGATTTTTGTGATTGGTGGCGCGCAGATTTATCAGGAGGCATTACCACTATGCCAGCGGCTCTATCTCACCGAGATCCAGCAGTCGTTCGCTGGCGATACTTTTTTTCCGGAATTCGAGCGTGACGAATGGCATGAAATTTCCCGCGAGATCCACCGCGACAGCTCGGGTATCGTACCGGAATTTCATTTCGTTGTGCTGGAGAGAAATCAATAAGCGCTGCAGGTTTCGATCAGCGAGATTCATCTGAATCAATAACTTCGTTATGCCAGAAACGGCGCCCAAGCTCCCTGGATGTATCGATTGCAACGCCGTGACGGGTCAAGCGCAGCATGATGGCGCCATCGCGGTCGCTGCGCAGGATGCGCGCGCCTTGCTCACGATAGCGGCTGACCACTTCCGGGTGCGGGTGGTTAAAAGGATTCCGGTAACCCATCGAAAAAATGGCGTATGCCGGATTGACATGATGCACGAACGCAGCAGAGGAAGAAGATTTGCTGCCATGATGTGGCGCGATCAACACGGTTGCCGGCAAGGCATCGCGCACACGCTGCAATAACCCGTATTCGGAAACCCGGCCAATATCCGCTGGCACGAGTACGCTGCCATGACGGGTTGTGATTTTCAGCACACAACTGGATTCATTGCGGTTACGGTTACGACCCGGCCGTTCGTCCTGCTCAGGGTGCAGAATTGCAAAGTGGACGTTATCCCACTGCCAGGAATCCCCCACACGGCAATGTTGATGATCAGCAATTGCCTGTTTTACGGGATGGTCATTTTCCAGAGACCCGAGAAAGGATCGAGTTGGTATGCCGGCCAACACCGACAACGCTCCGCCAGCATGGTCACTATCGGCATGCGAGACGATCATGCGGTCGAGCGCGGTAATTCCTTCGCCACGCAGATAGGGCAAAATAATGCGCTCGCCGCTATCAGTTCCACCATACCCCGGACCGGTATCAAACAGTAGGTTATGCTGTCGGGTTCGCGCCACTATTGCCAGACCCTGGCCGACATCGAGCACGGTCAGCCAGAGCTCTCCTTCTGCTGGTCTGGCTGGCGAATTCAGGAATAACGGCAACACGACGAGCGCACCCAACCAGCGTGCAGGGAATCCTGAAACCACTCCCAGTCCCGGCCCTCCCGGAAGCAATAGCCAGATCATTCCGATGACCGCTGCTGCGACCATCCAGAGTTCCGGCGCGGGTTGTCGCCACACTGCCAGCGGCATTTCAGCCAACCATTGCAGAACGATCATCAACCCCTGCATGGCAGCGTGCGCGATCGATAGCGAGAACTCCAGTCCGGGAAGGAGCGCAAGCAGAGTAAATGGCACGACACCGAATGTCATCCAGGGAATTGCCAGCGCATTGGCAACGGGCGATATCAGCGAAGCTTGTCCAAACAGAAACAATAGCAGCGGCAGCAGTCCAAGCGTGATTGCCCATTGAATACGAATCCAGCTGACAACGATACCAGCTTGACCAATACGACCGGAAACCGTCAGTCCAATCAGGCCAACCGCAGCGAATGATAACCAGAACCCCGGGGAAATCACGGCCCATGGATCAAATAGCGCCACCACCAGTAATACCCAGCCCAGCACCGTTGCCATCGGGATGCGTCTATCCTGCCAGAATGCAACTGACAAAACCGCCAGCATCAGAAAGGCGCGTCTGGCCGGCACGGCAAATCCGGACAGCAGTGCATAGATCAATGCGGCGACAAGCCCGGCTGCAATCGCAATTTTGCTGACTGGCAGCCGCAGGGTTAACCCGGAATGGCGCCGCCATAGCCAGTAAACCAGACCAAATATCAACCCGGAAACCAGGGTGATATGCAGCCCGGAGATCGCCATCAGATGATTGGTTCCGGTACGGGTGAACGTATCCCATTGCGCCGATGGAATCGCACGCTGATCACCAACTGCCAACGCAATAAGCGGCCCGGCATAAGGGGGAGTCTTTCAGAAATACCTGCATGGCGTCTCGAATCCCGGCACGCCTGCGTTCAAAAAAATAACGCGGATCATGCGCCAGCACCCCGATCCGCTGGTTGGTATCGGCAATACGCACGTATCCCACCGCACGAATATTGCGCTCAAACAACTTGGCTGAGTAATCGGCAACATGCGGATTCAGATTGCCATGCGGGCGCTTCAGCCTGACGACCAGTTGCCAGCGTTCCCCTGCGGTTATCGCAGGCGGCGCCAAGGCCGCTTGTCGATCATTTCTGTACCATGAAAGCAGCAAGGTTTTCGGTGTGACCGCTCCGGGTGTCAGGATCTGCTCCACGTTAAACCGGAAGCGTATGCTCCGCGTACCTGGCTGCGGCATTTCCGTTACCACGCCTATGACCGAAATATCACGTCCTTCCCAAGCGGGCGGCAAGGCATCTGCCAGTCTGACGTGCGCCCATAGCGCCGCCCAGAAAAACCCCGCCCCAAACACAACGACCAGCATCAGCAGCCTACCCGCCAACCGCAATCGCCCGGACTGCTGCAACATAAGCATTCCAGCCGGAAACCCGGCCAAAACTGGCGTGATACTCCAGTACATTCCGGGCAATAACGGCTGTTGCAACAGCAAACCGACACCCAGAACAAACGTTATGCTATATATCCAGATTGGCACAAATTTGATGGAAACTGGTTGAGTATATGCGGCAATGCGGCACGGTATGCCGGAAGGAACTCATTCGGCTTGATTTTCTGTCCGTGTATTCCGGCAAGCAGCTGATGGGGCGTTATTCTGTATACAGTTTTTTCAAAACTGAAGTTTCATGCTTTTAATTTCCTGATTAGCAAGATTGTTCAGCCAAACCCGATTTTTTCTATTATAAGGCGCATACTGACCCGAACAAACCCAT
>JAVVEX010000077.1:0-9111 GCA_032251195.1 Nitrosomonas sp. | reverse complement strand
ATCTGCCGAGATCTTTACCAACAGGTTACACCGCTTCCTTCTCCCTTGTCATACACCAGAAATGATCATAGCTCCATGATCAGACGCTGCGTATTACTTTGCAAATTCGCCCTCAAAAATATTTTTATATTTCGTTGTAAGCAAAGCCACCCGTGAACCGACTAATGTTAAAAGAGACTAAAAACCATTAATAAGGTTGTACTTCAAAGTTGAATCCGCGCAATAAAAATAGAGTGTTTCTTACATGCCACTTTTCACGCGGGAGAATTACAAACATGAGCAATCTAAAACTGGCCTGTATGTTTTTTGCCTTATTGGGATTGATTACAAGCGACCCTGTTTGGGCACGTGGCGGGCATGGCGGCGGCGGGCATGGCGGTGGAGGACACCATATAGGAGGCGGCGGTCATCGGAGTTTTGGCGGTGGATTCCGGCATTTTAGCGGCAGACATCATTTCGGAGGCAGTCGTCATGGCTTTAGTGGAAGACGTCACCACTTTGGCGGTCATCGGCACTATTTCGGATTGGGTCTGGGCTATTTTTATCCAGGCTTTTATGGTGGTTACCGTCCCTATTACAGATCCAGCTTTTATGGTTACAGCCCTTATTATCAACGTGCCGTACCGGCCGCGCCGATTGCCTACGTTCAACGTGAAGAAATAAAAACCAATCAGTCTCAGGGTAATTACTGGCACTACTGCATGAATCCTGAAGGTTACTATCCAGATGTAAAGCAATGCCCTGAAGGCTGGTTGAAAGTTGCGCCAAGATGATCGACGCAATCATGCAAAGGCGGTTTAACATGGTAAAATTGTCAAAAATATTCGCTCTGTCGACTACGCTCTCTCTTGCCGCATGTATCAGCATTCCAACTGGCCCGAGTGTCATGGTCTTGCCGGGTTCAGGCAAAGACTTTGCGCAATTCCGGCATGATGATCAGTTGTGCAGACACTATGCTTATACTCAGGTTGGTGGAAAACTCCCCGGAGAAGCCGCCCGAACGAGCGGAGTTGAAAGCACGGCTGTTGGCACAGGACTGGGGGCAATCGCCGGTACTGCGATCGGTGGTGGACAAGGCGCTGCGATTGGCGCCGGCACCGGACTCTTGGCAGGTAGCCTGGCAGGAACGGAATCAGCCAGCACGTCCGGTTTTATTGCCCAGCAACGTTACGATATACATTACATACAATGTATGTATGTGCAAGGCCATCGTGTTCCTGTTGCGGGAGCAGTTACAGGCAATCCGGATATCGCGCAGGACAGCATAAATATTGCTGAGCCACCATTGGGATTTACGCCCCCGCCGCCGCCGCCTGGAAATCCACCCCCACCACCGCCGCAGTAAATATCTTACGAACATGGCAAAGCATTCGAATCGGACAGGAGCAAAAACATGAAAAAACAGATTATTTTATTACTCACAATCCTACTGACCGGCATGTTTATCACTGCCAAAAATGCGCTCGCGGATAAATTCCATGGCAATTTCTGCTGGCAAGTATTTAACAGTGAAGGGCAACCCTACTGGGTTTACCAGTTTGGCGTATACGAGAAGGAAGGCGGACATCTGGTGTTGTACGGGTCCGTTGATTATGGCGCAAATGGCATTTCCGCATCGCACGGAAACGCGATCATTGTTGGCGATAACATAAAAATGACCATTGTCAGTTCGGATTATGAGGACGGCGATGGAGAAGTCTGGAGCGAAACCTTTACTGCCATCCTGAACCGATCAACCCTGGACGGCGAATGGAACGCCTTGGGCCTTGAGACACAAGATGGCAGAAACGTGAATACGGTTTTCCAGAAAGGTTCGATCAGCCCGATTGCTTGTCTGACATGAAATACATTTAGTCCAATCTCATATTTTCTTGAAAAGGTTTTTTATGAAAAACATTTGCCATGCCTGCCTGATCATTTTTCTCTTGTCAACTGGCATCATGCAATCACATGCTGCTTCCATGAACGGTTTTGCTCTGGATGGCGCATTAATACCCGAGAGCGAAATTTTTTCCGGCGGCCCACCGAAAGACGGCATACCGTCGCTCGACAGTCCTGTTTTTATCAAAGCTGCTCAGGCGCATTTCCTGAACAACACAGATCGAGTACTCGCGTTAACGCGACACGGTATCAGCAAGGCTTACCCCTTGCGCATTCTGAACTGGCATGAAATTGTCAACGACCGGTTTGGCGATGAGGGCATTATCATTACCTATTGCCCGTTATGCGGGTCAGGTACGGCAAGTGAAGCCAAGGTGAACGGCAGACATCTGCAATTTGGCGTGTCCGGCTTGCTTTATAACAGCGATGTTCTGATGTACGACCGGCAGACGCAATCATTATGGTCGCAGATTTTGTCGCAGGCGGTAACCGGCCCGATGAAAGGCGCCGAACTGCCCGCCGTGCCGGTAGTCCATACCACTTGGGGTGACTGGCGCACCCGCCATCCGGATACGCTGGTATTAAGCCAGGAAACTGGCTTTAACCGCAACTACGGCGCAAATCCCTATGACGGTTACGAGCGGGACAGCAGCATCATGTTTCCGGTGCGCTTCCGTGCCGAAGGCTATCACCCCAAGGAACAGGTGCTGGGGTTAATAGTGAACGGCAAAGCCAAGGCTTATCCATTTGTAGAGCTGGCTAAAGGCTCGGGCATGGTTGATGACCTGCTGGGCAACCATCGGATACAGGTAAAATATAATCACGCACATCAATCTGCGGAAGCATTTGACGAGAAAGGAACGCTTCTGCCAGGCGTTGTTTTATTCTGGTTCGCATGGTACGCGTTTCATCCACAAACCGATATTTACCGGGCCCAATAAATCCGGCTGCCAGCCTGATAACAAAGTCATTGGAGCTGTGTTGCTATCCCTTTTCTGGCAAACAATTTTCCGGCAAATATTTCTGGTTCTGCAGAAGCAGCTTTTTTGCTATTTCAGAAGAAAATCAAAGCCAAACACACCCTGAAAATTCTGGGTTCAGATTCCTTTTCCATACGCATGACTCCATTGCAGGGTTGTAGCGAAGCATGATTACGCATCGTTGTGCTTTGTTACGCTGTACCGCCCGTCAGCCGGAAACCTCATAAACCTGCCACTCACTATAGAGATATTGATTGTATGAGAATCGCATTCATTATTGGGTCATTGTTGAGCTTGATAATTGTGGCAGCCATCAGTTTTTTCTGGCCAGAAACCGGAGGGATTCTGCTGTTGATTGCAGCACCGTTAATTTCAATCGGTTATTTTGACCTGCTGCAAACAAAACATTCACTCAGGCGAAATTTTCCGCTGATCGGGCGTGGCCGCTGGATGATGGAATTTGTCAGACCGTTTGTACGGCAGTACTTTATCGAATCCGATATTGACGGCGCGCCGGTTAACCGCATGTTCCGGTCGGTAGTTTACCAGCGCGCCAAATGCAGTCTGGATACCAATCCTTATGGGACAAAACTAGATACTTATCGCGAAGGGTATGAATGGTTTTCGCATTCGATAGCAGCTTTTCATGCGCAAAACAAATGTCAGGATCCCAGAATATTAATCGGGGGCACTGCTTGCAAGCAACCTTATAGCGCAAGTGTATTGAATATTTCCGCGATGAGTTTTGGTGCTTTGAGTAACAACGCCATACGTGCGTTGAACAAGGGCGCGAAAACAGGAAATTTTGCGCATAATACGGGCGAAGGCGGTGTTACGTCCTTTCATTTGGAGCATCACGGTGATTTGATCTGGCAAATAGGAACCGGTTACTTTGGTTGCCGCACTGAAGTCGGTCTTTTCTGTGAAAAAAGATTTACAGAAACTGCCGCGCATGACAGCATCAAAATGATAGAAATCAAACTGTCCCAAGGTGCGAAGCCCGGTCATGGCGGCATCTTACCGGCGGCTAAGAATACGCCCGAAATTGCCGAAATTCGTGGAGTAACGCCTTACACGGCCGTCATTTCTCCGCCAGCGCACACTGCTTTTTCAAATCCACTCGAAATGATGGTCTTCATTCAAAAACTGCGCGACTTGTCCGGAGGAAAACCTGTGGGCTTCAAGCTGTGCGTTGGCAGACCCAGTGAATTTGTCGCCTTGTGCAAGGCGATGATCAGCACCGGTATCAAACCAGATTTTATCACCGTGGATGGTGCGGAAGGCGGGACCGGCGCGGCGCCACTGGAATTCAGCAATTCCGTGGGGATGCCGCTGAGAGAAGGGTTGCGGCTGGTGTGCGATATTTTGACAGGTTTCAATTTAAAAAAAGATATTAAGGTCATTGCCGCCGGCAAGGTGTTCACCGGTTTTCATGTGATCAGGTTGTTGAGTATTGGAGCGGATCTGTGTAACAGCGCGCGCGGCATGATGCTGGCGCTGGGATGCGTACAATCCCTGATCTGCAATACCAATCAATGTCCTACAGGCGTGGCAACCCAGGACACAGGGCTGGTTAAAGGCCTGGTTGTCAGCGACAAATCACAACGCGTCGCAAATTTTCACCAAGGAACGATAAAGGCCTTGATGGAAATCATGGCTTCTGCAGGTCTTGATGACACCGCGAAAATCAATCGAACACATGTATTCCGACGCATCGATCAGACTTGTATCAAGCGGTACGATGAACTGTTTCCCTATTTCGCACCGGGATGCTTGCTACATGAACCGTATCCGGAATATTTGGAAAAAGATGTCAAAGAAGCTCTGGCCGACAGTTTTTTTCCCGAAAATCTCGTAGCAGCGGGCAGCGAAGGCCTGACTGTTATCAATTCATAGCGCATATACACTGAGGTTTTATGAAAGCATCCGATATGTTTGTAAAAGCGCTGGAATCCGAAGGCGTGGAATATATTTTTGGCATTCCAGGGGAGGAAAATCTGGATTTCCTGAATTCATTAAGGAATTCCTCAATCAGGCTTATTCTCACCCGGCATGAACAAGCGGCAGGCTTTATGGCAGCAACTTATGGTCGTTTAACAGGCAAGGCGGGCGTATCGCTGGCGACGTTGGGGCCAGGCGCAACCAATCTCGTAACAGCTGCTGCCTATGCGCAGCTTGGCGCAATGCCCATGGTAATGATTACCGGGCAGAAACCCATTAAAAGCAGCAAGCAAGGCCGTTTTCAGATTGTAGATGTCGTCGCCATGATGCATCCATTAACGAAATACACACGGCAAATTCGGGGTGCAGACAGTATTCCAGCGCATGTCAGAGAAGCCTTTCGCATTGCCGAAGATGAGCGTCCGGGCGCGGTGCATCTTGAACTTCCGGAAGATATCGCTGCCGATAACAGTGATATGCCGATTATTCGGAAAAGTTTGTTTCATCGCCCTGTTGCCGATCATCGCTCTATAGAAGCGGCGGTGGAAATGATAGAAAATGCCGTATGTCCGGTGCTGTTGATTGGCGCTGGCGCAAACAGAAAAAAAACATGCGGTCAATTACAAATTTTTGTTGAAAAAACAGGTATTCCGTTTTTCTCCACCCAAATGGGAAAAGGTGTTGTTAACGAGCAAAATCCGCTTTTCCTGGGCACGGCAGCATTATCCACCAATGATTTTCTGCATAGGGCAATTGATCACGCCGACCTGATAATCAATGTCGGCCATGATGTCGTGGAAAAACCGCCTTTTTTTATGAAAAAAGACTGTTCCCGGGTAATCCATGTCAACTATATTACTGCCGCTATTGACCCGGTTTACTACCCGCAGCTGGGCGTCATTGGCGATATTGCCAGCAGTGTCGAGCGCCTGACGGCACTGATAAAACCGCAACAGAAATGGGACTTTGCATACCTGCTGCAAGTCAAAGAGAAACTGGAGACGCATCTGCAGGAAAGGGCTGATGATCCCCATTTTCCGATATACCCGCAACGCCTGGTTGCCGATATGCGAAAAGTCATGCCGGCCGATGGCATCGTTACGCTCGATAACGGTATTTATAAAATCTGGTTCGCGCGCAATTATAAAGCCTATCAGCCAAATACCATTTTACTCGATAACGCGCTTGCCACCATGGGCGCAGGTCTGCCTTCAGCCATGGCGGCCAGTCTTGTTTATCCCGGAAAAAAAATTGTCGCCATCTGCGGCGATGGCGGGTTCATGATGAATTCGCAGGAGCTTGAAACAGCGGTACGCCTTAATCTCGATCTTGTCATCCTGGTCTTAAGAGACAACGCCTATGGCATGATCAAATGGAAGCAAACCAATATGGGGTTCGCAGACTTCGGACTTGATTATAACAATCCTGATTTTGTTACATATGCCCAAAGCTATGGGGCCAGTGGCTACAGAATAGCCGCAAGCGATGAGCTAGTACCCTGTATAAGAACCTGTTTTTCCGAACGAGGCGTACATGTCATCGAACTTGCCGTGGATTACACCGATAACGACAGGATTCTGAACAAGGAAATCAGAACGTTAAGCCAGTCTTTCGATTGACGGTGGAAAGCTGCAAAAAACGTTTCACAAGTCATACAAAGATATAAGGATATTAAACCATGCCACAACATTTTGATTTATGCATACCCGGCGCCGCAAAAAATACCGAGACGCTTTCGGTGTACGCGCCCCATGACCGCAGACTCATTGCAACCATGGCGACCGCAGATCAGGAGACCGTAGATATTGCCCTGAACAACGCCCATTCGTTATTTGAAGACCGATCACGCTGGCTTACAAAAGAAAAACGGCTGAAAATCCTGAAAAAAACAGCGGAATTAATGGCTGAGAATTTTGAATTTCTGGCATTGGAAGCCGCGAGAGAAGGCGGCAAGCCATTGCGGGATTCGCGCGTTGAAGTCGCAAGGGCCATCGACGGATTACAGGTATGTATCGATGTGCTGAGAACATCTGCCGGCACGGAAATCCCCATGCATATAAATTCAACTTCCGCGTTCAAACTGGCTTTCACCCATCTTGAGCCGATTGGCGTAGTCGTTGCGGTCAGCGCATTTAATCATCCCGTCAATCTGATTGTTCATCAAGTGGCGCCGGCAATTGCAGCAGGTTGCCCGGTCATTGTTAAACCGGCGGAAGACACGCCATTGTCCTGCTTTCATTTTGTGCGCTTGTTATATCAAGCGGGGCTGCCTGAGGAATACTGCCAGTGCCTGATGACGCGCGATACAGACATTACCGAACATCTGGTGACTTCGCCACTGATTGGTTTTTTCAGTTTTATCGGCAGCGCGAAGGTTGGCTGGATGCTGCGATCAAAGCTGGCGCAGGGTACCCGATGTGCGTTGGAACATGGCGGCGCTGCACCGGTAATTGTTGCTGAAGACGCCAACCTGGATGCCACGATTCCAAAATTGACAAAAGGCGGTTTTTATCATGCAGGGCAAGTCTGCGTTTCGGTGCAGCGTGTTTTCGTGCATCGATCGATTGCCGGAATTTTTTCCGATGCGTTTGCTGAAGCTGTTAACGCGTTGCGTGTGGGCGATCCGGAACTGGACTCCACGGACGTGGGCCCACTAATTCGTCCGGGTGAAGTCGATCGTATTGAAACCTGGATCAATGAAGCAATCAGTTCGGGGGCGCAGGTAAAAGCTGGCGGCAAAAGAGTGTCATCAACAACATTTCAGCCGACCCTGCTGTACGATCCGCCTGGTCATTGCAAAGTCAGCTTACAGGAAATATTTGGCCCGGTCGTTTGCGTTTATCCCTATGACAACATTGACGAAGCGATACGCCGCGCCAATGCGCTGCCCTTTGCATTTCAGGCAAGCATCTTTACGAAAGATATCGATCGGGCAATGAAAGCTTTTAACCAATTAAACGCATCTGCAATCATGATTAACGAACACACTGCGTTTCGGGTCGACTGGATGCCGTTTTCCGGATTAAAACAATCAGGACTCGGTGTTGGCGGAATCCCGTGGACGTTTAGAGATATGCAAATTGAGAAAATGATGGTCATGCATTCAGACGAGCTGAAGGTATAGGCAGCGCCCATTTGAAATGGCATTTGCAATTAAAAAACAAAAAATTGCATATTGACAGATGCCAGCCAAACAGCAGTTTATTTCGCAAGACGCACGACGCAAATTGGCTCGCCTTTGTCCTCGTGTTTCGACATGGCTGACGCCCAGGCGTCTTTCGCCTGAAAGACAAAGAACGGTCAAAATTTAGAAATGCCTTTTGATCATTTCAGGTTAATCTCCGTGGAATAGCTCTGGCCACCACCCAGATGCTGATAGCAGCCGCTCCCTGATGCCGCAGCACTTTTGACAGTTCGTTCAAGGTAGCGCCGCTGGTCATAACATCATCCACGATCGCAACATGTCTGCCGGTTAAATCCTGCTGGCAGACAAAGGCGCCGCGCACATTTTTCTGTCTTTCCCGCCATGGTAATTTCGTTTGCGATAACGTATCACGGCTGCGGGAGCACGCATTTATTAGCAAAGAACTGCCAGTTTGCCTACATAGATAACGACCAATTTCAAGTGCCTGATTGAATCCCCTTTGGCGTAACCTGGCAGCATGGACAGGAACCGGAATGACAAAGTCCGGTAAAACGGCAGCAGGAGAAATAGCGGCGAGCAGGCAATCCGCGAGAACCGGCACCAGGGTCTGATCCGGACGATATTTCAGGGATTGGATCATAGCGTCAACCGGAAATGTGTAGCGCAGTGCGGCAGTAGCGCTTGTCCAGGCAGGCGGATCATGCAAACAGGCGCCACAGATACGTGCCGGCATAATCGGCAGCAGGCACAAAGGGCAACATTGGGAAGGCAGCCTGGGTAAATTTGCATAGCAGATCTCGCACAGTCCGCCGCTACTGGGCGCAAGGCACAATGCGCATTGCCTGGATTGGAAGGCACGCTCGAATTCCAGGCACTTGTTCATTAATTCAAGGAATTTATTTGACAACCTGAGCACTATCCATGATGATTATTCGTTAACCGAATGATAACCCGTCAATACAAATAACATAATCATGAAAACCAGCACAAATCCAACCACCGAAAACCACTCCGGGCGGCCTGAACAGCTTCACCCTCACGCCATGCAATCGCCCTCTCCCATAAAATGGCATATTGCAGATATCCAGAAATTGCTCGATCTTCCTTTTGCAGATCTACTTTTTCAGGCGCAAACAGTGCACCGTCAGCATCACGATGCCAACG
>JAVVEX010000076.1:0-9288 GCA_032251195.1 Nitrosomonas sp. | reverse complement strand
CAAGCTCCAGGACGTGCGCGAGAAGATGGCCGACTTGGCGCGCATGGAGGCCGTGCTGTCTGAACTGGTGTGCGCCTGCCATGCGCGGAAGGGGAACGTTTCCTGTCCGCTGATTGCGTCGCTACAGGGCGGAGCAAGCCTGGTAGGGGAGGCTATGCCTTAGCGTGCTTTATTTTCCGTTTTCTGAGACGACCCCATAAAGCTCGTAGTCGCCATCCTCAAAGAATGTTTGAGCACGGCGATTGCCACGTTGTGTCACGTGATGTGGATGACCGGGAATAACAATACGAGGTAAGCGAGCCATGCTGACAATATGACATAATTAGTGCATTTAGTAAACTGTCACTGTAATTTTCCCGTAATTTCGTAATTCTAATTACGTCAAACAGACTTGACACCTATTTCGGAACCACCAACTATCAGTATAATTGACCTTTACAAACCGACTTCGGGCCGATCATGCACGCGAATGCCATTGATTTTGAAAAATACGAGTTGCTGCAGGATAAAATCCGCACGGAACGCATACCGGATGTTTCAAAATAGTTCGGTGGATTCTCTCGTTAGTCACGCCACGTCCAGCAAAACGTTGCACATCGCGACCTATAACATACACAAGGGATTATCCTGTTTCAATCAGCGGGTGATGTTGCATGAATTGCGCGATCGCTTGCGCGGCCTGGGTGTTGATATCATTTTTTTGCAGGAAGTTATCGGCGAGCATTCCCGACTTTCCGCCCGGTTTCAGAATTGGCCGAAAAATTCCCAGTATGAATTTCTGGCAGACGCCATCTGGAAGGATTATGCCTATGGCAGAAACGCCGTCTATGATCATGGCCATCATGGAAATGCCATTCTCAGCCGTTTTCCCATTCTGCACTGGGAAAATGAAGATATTTCTGCCCACCGTTTTGAAAGCCGTGGACTGCTGCACTGTGAAATTACCGTTCCGGGCTGGGAAGACACGCTGCACTGTATCTGCGTGCATTTAGGGCTGTTCAAGCGCGGACGGGGGCGGCAGTTGCAAGCAATGGAGAAACGTATCCGGCAACTCGTACCTCTTAATGCCCCTCTGGTTGTGGCGGGTGATTTCAATGACTGGCGCGGTGTGGCAACCCCGCTTTTACGTGACCACCTTCAACTCACGGAAGTTTTTTGGCATACCCATGGCAAAAGCGCCCGCAGCTTCCCCTCTTTTTTACCGCTGCTGCGTCTGGACAGAATCTACATTAGATGCTTTGAGGTAAAACATGCGCGTGTTCTGCAAAATCGCCTCTGGTCCGGCATTTCCGACCATGCTGCGCTGTCGGCCAGTATTGTGCGGCTATGAATGCGTCTGATTTTGTTGATGGCAATCAACTCAGGCTGTTACACACGGGCGCGGAGTACTTTTCGGCGCTGGAAACCGCTATCGATCAGGCTTCGCAGGAAATTTTTCTTGAAACTTATATTTTTGAATATGACTCCGTCGGGCAACGTATTGCTGCAGCGTTGGAACGCGCTGCAGCACGCGGAGTAGCCGTACATCTGCTGATTGATGGTTTTGGTTCACTGGATTTTCCGCTGGCGAAAACACGGGAATTACTGGCAAAAGGCGTGCGGCTCTTGATTTATCGGCAGGAAATATTCTCATTCCGGTTAAAACGGCTGCGATTGAGACGATTACACCGCAAACTGGCCGTGATGGATGCCAGTGTCGCTTTTGTCGGCGGAATCAACATCATCGAAGACTTTACCGGACCAGACATCACTCTGCCACAATTTGATTATGTGGTCGAAATCCGTGGGCCGTTGTTGCAGCGAATTCATGCTGCCGCCAGACACCTGTGGACATTGGTCGCCTGGGCGCATTTCAAAAAGCGCTGGACAAATTATGTACCGATTGAAGGGCAGCAACAGCCAGCCGGTCAGCAACGCGCGGCATTTGTGATTCGAGACAATCTGCGCAACCGGCGCAGTATCGAACACAGCTATCTGCAGGCAATCGATTCCGCCAATAAAGAAATTCTGATTGCAAACGCCTACTTTCTGCCCGGCATCAATTTCCGTCACGCCCTGATCAATGCTGCGCAGCGTGGCGTCAGAGTAGTACTGTTGCTGCAGGGAAAAACGGAACACATCGTGCAGCGGCTTGCCACGCGCGCTTTATACGGCAGTCTACTGGCGGCAGGTATTCATATATACGAATATCGTCACGGCTATTTGCATGCCAAGGTCGCTTTAATCGATCAACGCTGGGCCACCGTTGGTTCCTCCAATATCGATCCGTTCAGTCTGCTATTGGCGCGCGAAGCCAATATCATTATTGATGACCACGAATTTGCCTTGCAGTTACGCGATAGCCTGCTGCGGAGCATGAAACGATTTCATCCCGTCTTGCGTTATAGTTGGGGGAGACGCACCTGGCTGGCGCGTTCGATCAACTGGTTGTGCTACTATTTTGTCAGGGTCACACAAGGTATGCTGGGCTACGCACGCGAAGACAACAAACTGTAGCAGCGCATCCTTCATTGATTTTTACAGAAAAATAAACTGCTTATCGCTGTATAATCAGACCGTTTCCAAAAAAGCGTTTAAACACCTCGAGAAATTCAAGGGGTTAAATAAAACAAAGCGCGAGCAACAAAGTGTGGTGACAAAATTTGAGTTTTTAGAGATACGCCCTCTAAAAACTTGATTGCCAGGCAAGGTGGTCACACGTGAATAAAAATATCTTGCCGCAACCTGTCATGGATAGGTAAAAATGTTTTTGCGAATAACGATGGATTATGACGAAATATGGATTTTTAATGTGCTCCTGATTTGTAATGCCCTTGACACCCCCCCGCGCGCTGCACAATATCAACCAGTCATTTTCCCCTCTGCAGCAAATCAACCGGAAAATCCCGACATTGTTTAACTCCGAGGCATGATTCGTAAATTTTTGCGTCGTATTTTTTCTTCAGATACTGACACACCCATTTCCAAAGGAACTCTTCGCACCATTGCGTTTTCCGAACATGGTATTTCGCGTCACCATATCAGTAGAGGCTCCCTCCAGGTAACGCTGGCATTGCAGCAGGCCGGTTTTTCCGCCTACATCGTTGGAGGCGCGGTGCGCGACCTGTTGCTGGAACTAAAACCCAAGGATTACGATATCGCTACTGACGCCACGCCCGAAGAGGTGCGCGCGCTGTTTCGCCGTTCCCGTATCATTGGCCGCCGCTTTCGGCTGGTTCATGTCATCAGTCATGGTGAAACCGTGGAAGTATCGACTTTTCGCGGCAATACTCGCAATGATCATCCCGGACCACACCTCGCAGGCGTTCAGACCGATGCGGATGGACGGTTATTGCATGACAACATTTTCGGCAGCCAGGAAGAAGATGTCATGCGGCGCGACTTTACCATCAACGCGCTTTTTTATAATCCGGCAACCGAAGAGATCATCGACTATTTGCATGGTTTCGAGGATGTCAGAGCAAAACGCCTGTCGGTTATCGGCAAACCGGAGCAGCGGTTCCGTGAAGACCCAGTGCGAATGTTGCGGGCAGTGCGTCTGGCTTCCAAACTTGACATCCAGATCGATGATCGCACTGCCGCACCTATCGGGGATCTGGCACCATTGCTGAAGAATGTACCGCCGGCACGTCTGTTCGATGAGATGCTGAAATTGCTGTTTTCAGGACATGCCCTTGCTGGAGTGTTCGATTTACGCATGCGCGGCCTGCACCACGGATTGCTTCCCATGCTCGATATCGTGTTGGAGCAACCGCTGGGTGAACGCTTTATCAGCCTGACATTAAAGAATACCGATGAACGCATCTGCCAGGGACAGCCAGTCTCGGTTGGTTTTTTGTTTGCCGCATTGTTATGGCACGAAGTACTGACCGTCTGGCAGGCGCAAACCAGTGCCGGGAACCTATCGGTTCCCGCATTACATCAGGCAATGGCGGAAGTTTTATCTGCACAACGCGCCAGACTGGCGATTCCACGTCGGCATGATGGCATGATCTGCGCCATCTGGTCGATGCAGCCCAGGTTTTGCGCGCGCGCCGGAC
Organism: Nitrosomonas sp.; assembly: GCA_032251195.1. Taxonomy (GTDB): domain Bacteria; phylum Pseudomonadota; class Gammaproteobacteria; order Burkholderiales; family Nitrosomonadaceae; genus Nitrosomonas. The sequence goes on along the minus strand of JAVVEX010000076.1, from coordinate 5,248 downwards.
GTAAACCATTCCGCCTGCTGGAACAACCCTATTTTCGTGCCGCTTATGATTTCATGCTGTTACGTTGCGAAAGTGGCGAAATCGAACCAGAAATAGCGCAATGGTGGCGCACATTCAAAAATGCCGATCACGCTGCACGGGAAAGCATGCTGGAAACAGAAACCGCCCCCAGGCGGCGCAGAAAACGCCGTAGCCGCAAGAGTACCCCGGATGAAAAGACCGTAATTTCCCAGTAGCATTGCGGGCATCTCCCAAAATCCATATTTTGTTACAATACGTCGTCATTTATAATAAATATCTCCTTACATATCAATTATATGCTGTGTAAATATTTTTTATTCTTGCCTCGTCTTGTTTAAAACTCTGAATTTTGAGAGACACCCTTATGTCAACCATCCTGTTACCAGAAGCTGCCACACAGGTTTTTATCGCGCTGGGCAGTAATCTCGAAAACCCGGCAGCACAAGTTGAACGGGGGATGCAATTGCTTGACGCGCTTGAATATACGCGGCTGACAAAACGTTCATCACTCTACCGCAGCGCACCTGTTGGCAAGATCGACCAGCCCGACTTTATCAATGCAGTCGTACAGATGGAGACCCGCCTCGCACCACACGATCTCCTCGCTGCCCTGTTATCGATCGAACACGCTTGCGGTCGCGTGCGCACCTGCCGCAACGCGCCGCGCACGCTCGATCTGGATATTCTACTGTTCAACGATTTACAATGCTGCGATGCAAACCTTATCCTGCCACATCCACGCATGCATGAACGCGCTTTCGTACTCCAGCCTCTGCTGGAAATCGCAGGTGACCGTCACATCCCCGGACACGGCACCGCCGCAGATTGCCTGACTACCTGCACGAATCAATCACTGGAGCGCATCATCCCATCATGAATATCAAGCGTTACGGCTACATCGTTATCGAGGGCGCCATTGGTACCGGAAAAACGAGTCTGGCGCGCAACATTGCCAACCGGCTCAGTTCCAATACATTGCTGGAGCAACCACAAACCAACCCTTTTCTGCAAAATTTCTACAGCGACATTCCTCGTTACGCGCTTTCCGCCCAGCTGTATTTCCTATTTCAGCGCATTGAACAGCTTGAAACCATCGAATTACAGCAGGAAACAGGACAAGCCATTGTCAGTGATTTTCTTTTCGACAAGGATCGGATCTTCGCCGAAGTAACGCTGAGCGAGGCCGAGCGTGAGCTCTATCAAAAAATCCGTCAACGCATTAAGCTGACGCAACCAATACCCGATCTGCTGATTTACCTGCAGGCCACCCCGGAAACGCTGCTGAAACGCATCAAGCAACGCGGTATTCCGATGGAAAAAGGTTTGTCCGAAGATTACTTATGGCGGTTGACCGAGCACTACCTGCGTTTCTTCCATGCCTATGACCAGGCACCAGTGATGATCATTAACAGCGAGCACCTCGATTTTGCCCATCGAGAAGCGGATCTCGATCTGCTGCTCGCCCGTATCGAGCAGATGCGCAGCGCACGCGAATATTTCAATATCGACGGGTAAGACAGTCATGGATGAAGCAAACGGCAAACGTCACACGCGCATGCACTTGCAGCAGAAATATCAATCTGGCGAAAAAATCGCTGTATTGACCTGCTATGACGCAACATTTGCGAACGTTCTGGAAAACGCTGGCATTGATATTCTTCTGGTAGGCGACTCTCTCGGCAACGTCATTCAGGGAAAACCGAATACATTGTCAGTTTCGCTCGATGACATGATCTACCACACCGCATGCGTGGCGCGCGGGACACGTCAAGCTTTCATCATTGCTGACATGCCCTTTGGCACGTTTCAGGTGTCTCCCCGGGAAACCTTTGCCCATGCGGCGCGTTTGCTGGCGGCAGGCGCGCAAATGGTCAAGATAGAAGGCGGGCGAAATATGACAGAGACTGTCCATTTCCTCACCAGCCGGGGAATCCCGGTGTGCGCACATATTGGCTTGACGCCGCAATCCCTGCATCAACTGGGTGGTTACAGGCTTCAGGGAAAAAAAATGGAAGACGCGCAGCGGCTGCGTGAAGATGCCGCGCTTCTGGAAGAAGCCGGGGCCGCCCTGCTGGTGATGGAACTGATACCCGCCACCCTGGCCGACGAAATCACGCAACAACTCTCCATTCCAACCATCGGCATTGGCGCAAGCCCGGCCTGTAGCGGACAGGTACTGGTGCTGCATGATATGCTCGGCATTTACACCGGCAAGCCACCCCGCTTCATCAAAAATTTCATGCAGGATGCGCACTCCATTCAGGCCGCCATCGAAGACTACGTCAAGGCAGTCAAATCGGAAACATTTCCCGCAAGCGAACATCTGTTCTAGCAGCCACGGATGGAAATCATTACCACCATTGCCGCCCTGCGGGAACGCCTGCGGTCCGAAACCTCAATTGCGCTGGTTCCTACTATGGGCAATCTGCATACGGGACATCTATCGTTGGTACAATTGGCGCAGCAACACGCGGCGTTTACGGTTGTCAGTATTTTTATCAACCGCCTGCAGTTTCTGCCTCATGAAGATTTTGACCGTTATCCGCGCACCCGAATGGAAGACTGTCGACTACTGCAGGAGATTGGTGCAGATATTGTTTTTTTTCCCGAAGAAAAAACACTTTATCCTGTTCCACAGGCGTTCCGCCTGTCGTTACCTGTCATGGCTGATGCACTGGAAGGGGCGTTCCGGCCAGGTTTCTTCAATGGAGTCATGACGGTTGTGCTCAAGCTGTTCAATATCGTACAGCCACAAACCGCAGTCTTTGGCAAAAAAGACTATCAGCAATTGCAACTGATCCGCCAGATGACAGAACAGCTGAACCTGCCAATCGGAATCATTGCAGGCGATACCGTCAGAGCTGAAGATGGCCTTGCACTCAGCTCGCGCAATAAATACCTCGATATTGTCGAACGGCGGGAAGCAAGCCGTCTCGCCGCCGTCTTGATGCAGATCAAAAACAACATTTCCGGTGGGGAACGCAACTTCAACGCACTGCAGCAACAGGCATTGCAAACACTCGCCACGCACGGCTGGCAGAGCGATTATATTGCGATTTGCAACCGGCATACCCTGTCACCAGCAACCCGGAATGACACAGCACTGGTCATCCTGGGCGCAGCCAGGCTCGGCCAGACCAGGTTGATCGACAATATTGAGCTGGACCTGCCAGCAACACCAAATAATTTAAAGGCCAATCTAAACTAGGGTCTGTTGACGTTTGATAAAAACACTTGCGGTATCAGTGGGTTACGATTTATTCTCACAATTGTAAGCGATTGTTTTTAAATATCTATTTCTGAAACGTCAACAGACCCTAGCCAAATTGTTTTTGGCCATCCAGTTTAATACTCATTGCGACAACAACTCTTGTGGGTGGCAATACAATGACCGCTGCCCAATCAATACAATAGCCCAATAGTTCGCTGGTCTCACAGCACTTCAGTTTACGCACTTGTTATGCGAACTTGTCACGCGCTCAAGTTGGACGCTTACCGATTCTGACCTTTATTTTCTGTTCCATGCCGTTACGCAGAATGGCGAGCTTCACGATTTCTCCCGGAGATAATCCGGCGACAGCATTCAGCATCTCGGATGAATTGATTATTTTCACATCATTCACAGCGAGCAAAATGTCGCCGGGTTTGATGCCAGCTTCGTCTGCGGGGCCATTCTTCAGCACTCCGGCAACCAAGGCGCCCGCCAGACTTTTCAAGCCAAAGGATTCGGCCAACTCAGACGTTATATCCTGCATGCTGACACCCAGCCATCCGCGTGTAACCGCACCTGTTTCGATGATTTGCTGCATGATCTGCCTGGCCGCACTGACTGGAATGGCAAAACCAATCCCGAGCGAACCGCCCGTGCGCGAATAGATCGCCGTGTTGATGCCAATCAGATTGCCCGAGGTATCTGTCAAGGCGCCACCCGAGTTTCCGGGATTAATGGCAGCATCTGTCTGAATAAAATTCTCGAAAGTATTGATTCCCACATGGGATCGCCCCAGCGCGCCAATAATCCCCATGGTAACGGTTTGCCCAACGCCAAAGGGGTTACCTATGGCCAGCACGATATCACCCACTTGCGCCCTGTCGGATTCCCCAAATCGGATACTTGGCAGTTGATCCAGATCGATCTTGAGCACTGCGACGTCACTTTCTGGATCAGAACCAATCATTCTGGCGCGCGCACTTCTACCATCCATCAGCGCTACCTGGATTTCACTGGCGGCTTCCACCACATGGTGGTTTGTGAGAATATAACCTTCCGGACTGACGATCACGCCAGAACCAAGGCTGGAAGTCCGCTGCGTTCTGGGGACAAACCGTTCGCCAAAAAATTTCTGAAAAAAAGGATCATCCATCAACGGATGCGATGGCACATTGACCTCTTTGCTGGTGAAGATATTCACCACTGAAGGCATTGCCTGCTTTGCTGCTCCATGAAAACTGCCAGCACGGAACATGGCCTGCGTGCCATCCTCATCCAGGCTGACGACCTCCTTGATCGTCGCCACCTTGCCGCGCGGCGTCCACGGAAGCAATTCGGGGCGCAAAGTGGAAACAACAAAAAAAACAGCAAGCAATATGGTTGCGGTTTGTGCAAAAATTAACCAAAGTTTATGCATGGCAAAAATCAATCTGACAGGTTTAAAAATATATTAACCGCTGTGAAAGCGGTTATCCGATCCGGCGGGCATCTGAAAGCCCGAATTCTGTCACAACACTCCGCTACTCGCAAAAAATGTTTCCCGGCATATTATTCATATAATACGCATCAATATTTTTTACTTACGTCTCGTTTTGTTTTATTTAAATACTTGGGCTTTTAGGCTGAGGTTTCATCGTTTTAACCTGAACTTTACATTTTCCATTAAACCATCATACGCAATAATGCCTCGATAAAAAAGCTATGTATGAGGAATTACGGGGAATTACGGTGACAGTTTGGAATTACGGTGACAGTTGAATTACGGTGACAGTTTACTAAATTACAAATTACAAATTACGGTGACAGTTTACTAAATACACTAATTATGGTGACTTTGCCACTTTCCTTGCTCAGGAAGAGGTTACCGAGGCATTCAAAAGACTCCGTCAGTCGGAAACAACAGGGCGACCTTTGGGCTCAGAGGATTGGATCGAAAAGTTAACGGCAATGACTGGTCGTGAACTTAAGGCGAAGAAACGCGGCTCCCAAAAAATGTAAAGGGTGGGAGTTAAGTGT
>JAVVEX010000075.1:0-9353 GCA_032251195.1 Nitrosomonas sp. | reverse complement strand
TTCATGGTGCGCCCCTCTTTTTACATACCGATACACATTGGACGCTCAATTCAACAATTAATTGCGACATAGCCTAAAAATTTGATAGCGCATGAAGTCTAACTCTGGAGAACAATAAGATTGATCAGCGTTGCAAAAAATCAGCGGGCGCCGCTGTGAAGAGCGTCCTTGCTGAATATTCTGATCGAGGCACGATATAATTGACAGGCAAGAGGGCATTTCTGACGAGCGCCTAAGTGTTGCAAGGCGACGGCTCAAGCAAGGAATGCCCACAAACAGCAATTTTGGGAAGTATCTGTAATAATCCGGAGAATGAGTATGCGTAAAACAATTGTGACAACCAGCGAAGCACCACAGGCCATCGGAACCTATTCCCAGGCAGTTCGGGTAGCGGGAGGAGAAACGGTCTATCTTTCTGGTCAGATCGGGCTTGATCCGGTCGAGATGAAAATGGTCGCCGGAATCGATGCGCAGATCGAACAGGTGATTGCCAATCTCAAAGCGGTTGCCGTAGCGGGTGGCGGGGATCTGAGTGACGTGGTCAAGCTCAATGTATACCTGATCGACCTGATGGATTTTTCCAAAGTAAACGAGGCCATGAACAAACATTTCAGTCAGCCTTTTCCTGCACGCGCCGTCATTGGCGTATCTGCACTGCCGCGTGATGCGTTGGTGGAAATGGATGCCATAATGGTTCTGCAAAACGACTGAACACAGACCTTCCAACCAGTGGATTTTTTATTACTTTGGCATCGCCGCACTTCCTTTTCGATACCCTCAATGAAGCGTTGAAACAGAAGCTTGGCAAGCTTGGGTTGTGGTGCGATCTTGATCTGATATTGCATTTGCCGCTGCGTTACGAGGATGAGACGCGGCTGCTGCCGATTGATCGGCTTGCGGTAGAACAAACCGCGCAGATCGAAGGCGTGGTAACGGCGCACGACATTCAAACACGTCCGAGACGGCAGCTTGTTTGCCAGTTGCAGGATGCAAGCGGCACCATCAATATTCGTTTTTTCAGCTTTTACCCTGGACAGGTTGCAAACTGGGCTATTGGCAAACGCTTGCGCGTGCTGGGTGAAGTACGGGACGGATATAGCGGACTCGAAATCATCCATCCGAAATATCGGGTGGTGCAGGACAACACAGCGCTTCCCACCGCCTTGACCCCAGTTTATTCAGTGATGGCGGGGTTGGCGCAGCACACGCTCGCCAAGCTTATTCCACAAGCGCTGACTTACGCCCGGCAAAATCAATCGCTGTCAGAAATTTTGCCGCAGGCCATCTTGAAGGCGCATCGATTATCAGGGCTGGTGGAAAGTCTTGCGTTTCTTCACCATCCTGCGGCGGCGACATCGCTGGACGCGCTGCAATCCCGCACGCACCCGGCCTGGCGGCGCATCAAATTCGATGAACTGCTGGCGCAGCAACTTTCGATGCGTCAGCATTATCACCAGCGGCATAGTCAGCATGCGCCAGCACTGCCGCAGAATCCCGCATTGCAGCAGAAACTACTCGATTTGCTTTCATTTGAGCTGACTGCGGCACAACAAAAAGTCATGACTGAAATCAGCCGCGATATGGCGCAACCATTTCCCATGCAGCGATTATTGCAAGGGGATGTGGGAAGCGGCAAAACAGTGGTGGCGGCAATGGCTGCATTGCAATCAATCGCCAATGGCTATCAGGTAGCAGTCATGGCGCCAACGGAGATTCTCGCGGAACAGCACTTGCGGAAATTTGTTGACTGGTTCGCGCCGTTGGGAATAGATATTGCGTGGCTCTCCGGGAGTCTGAAAAAACGCCAACGCGAGGCAGCGCTGCAAAAGATCGAACAAGGAATTGCCGGACTGGTGGTCGGAACGCATGCGTTATTCCAGTCATCCGTTCAATTCAAGCACCTTGGGGTGGCGATCATCGATGAGCAGCATCGTTTTGGTGTCAATCAGCGCCTGGCGCTGAGACTGAAGGGCGATGACGTCACCGTGCCACATCAGCTCATGATGAGTGCGACCCCGATACCGCGCACGCTGTCGATGAGTTATTTTGCCGATCTGGATGTATCGGTGATTGATCAGCTGCCACCGGGCCGGTCGCCGGTGGCGACAAAACTGATTGATAGCCGCCGGCGGAATGAAGTGCTTGCGCGTATCCGCGAAGCCTGTCATGCAGGGCGTCAGGCTTACTGGGTTTGTCCGCTGATAGAAGAATCGGAAACATTGCAGCTTAAAACCGCGATGGAAACCCTGGCGGTTCTGCATGAAACCTTCCCCGAGCTGGAAATCGCATTGATACATGGCAGACTGGACAGTGCGGAAAAATCCGCCATCATGACGGCTTTCAGTCAGGGCACAATACAATTGCTGATTGCAACAACCGTCATCGAAGTCGGAGTGGATGTGCCCAATGCTTCCTTGATGGTGATAGAACATGCAGAGCGCATGGGGCTATCGCAGTTGCATCAATTGCGTGGCCGGATTGGCCGTGGTGCGGACGCGGGTGTTTGCATTCTGCTGTTTCAGCATCCGTTGTCCGAGCTCGCGCGTAAACGGTTACAGGTTATTTTCAGACATAACGATGGCTTTGAAATTGCTCGTCAGGATTTATTGTTACGCGGTCCGGGGGAATTTCTGGGGACTCGCCAAAGCGGAGTGCCATTGCTGCGATTTGCCGATCTGGAAGCCGATGGCGATCTACTCAATATTGCTCGGGAAACAGCGGATATTCTGCTGCGGGATTATCCGCAGGCAGCGCAGGCGCATCTTGATCGCTGGCTGGGGAGAAAAAAGGATTATTTGCGGGTATGAGCAACGGCAGCTTCGGTCAGGCTGCGATGGCGTACCAGCACATGCGTGAGATCACGAAAGTACGCCGCCAGGGTTTCGGCAAAATAGACGGATCGGTGCTGACCGCCGGTGCAACCGATCGCCACCGTCAGATAGACACGATTGTCACGCATGTATACCGGTAGCCAGGTATCTAGAAAACGGCGAATATCAATCACCATTTTGGGCGCTTCAGGTTGCGCCTCCAGAAAACGGATGACTTCGGGAGACTTACCAGTCAAATCCCGCAGGCGTGGATCATAATGCGGGTTGGGAATGCAGCGTACATCGAAGACTAAATCGGCATCAAGCGGAATACCATACTTGAAACCGAATGATTCAAACAGCAGCGTTAACTGTGAAGCGGGACTGCTGCCAGCGATGAATTCCTTGATAAAAATGCGCAACGTATTGGGCTGCAACGAGCTGGTATCGATGTGATGGCCAAGCTCCGCAAATGATGCCAGAGCCTCGCGTTCACGCCGAATTGCTTCATCAAGCGTAATATTTTCATCCGTCAGCGGATGTCTGCGCCGTGTTTCGGAAAAACGTTGAATGAGGATGTCGGTGCGCGCATTGAAAAAAATGAGTTTGGTTCCAATCGACTGACGTTCGAGCACATCAAGCTGGCAGGGCAGAGCGGCAATACTGTCGCCACTGCGCATATCCACTGCGACGGCGACATGGGCGTAACCCTGCTGTCGCAACAGTGACACCAGATCGGACAGCATGGGTGCCGGTAAATTATCGACACAATAATACCCCGCATCTTCCAGCACGTTGAGCGCAACACTTTTGCCCGAGCCGGACAAACCGCTGATGATGATGGTTTTCATCTATGGTTGTCGCGGATATTGTTAGAAAGCTGATTCTGTATCAGTTATTTTCATTGCCTTCGTTCTGCGCGGACGTCGTTTCGGACTTGGAGCCAGGATCGGACTCATCATTTTCGTAATGAAAAATGTCCTTGTAGCTGATATAGACAGAGGCGAATGTAATGGGAAACCATATAATAAACCCTAGTCCGTAGGGTATGGCTGCCAGCACAGCCAATATGCCCAATGCGATGAAGTAGATCTGAAAAGCGAAAAGATTTTTCAGACAGGCAAAAAAGCTGATGCGCATGGCAAGGACTGGCGGGACTTTTTCAAACATGACCAGCATGGGCGCAAACCAGACCGCCATCATCAGTGGAATGGCCAGCAGCAGCGAAAACAAAATAGCGGACAAGGCATCATCCATAATGGCGGCCAGCTCGTTTTCCTGAAATCGCTTGCCATGTACCCACATATCAACCAGTGCATCACCACCCAGTAACATGAAAATACCGATGATCAGGACATCTCCGATCAGATAAATACCTCCGACGGTGATCAGCGCCACCGTGTTCTGCTTGAACCCGATAAAGATGTATTCAAGCTCCAGTTTATTATTGAGCTCCAGCTGCCTCAATGCAACCATAATGCCAGCAATGAAAACCGGCAGGGTCAATGTGCCAATAAATCCGCCAAGTAAGGGAACCAGTCCCAGGGTGGCGCCAATCAGTAGATAAGTGAAACACAGCAATATCAGGTTAAGTGGCGCTTCACGAAAAAAATAAAAACCATCCACAATCCATTGCAGTCCCCGCATCGCGCGGACATATCGGGCTTCCATCTAGTTTATTTCTCCTTGGAGTTATCGCAAATTGCTCGCGAGTATTTTAATAATCTGCAACAAGTAAATCGGGAGCAGTGATTAACGCTTATCTTTTTGCGAGCATCCCTTCAGGGATTGCCGCTTAACCTGTTTTGCCGGACGGATCATGGCGTTCAATTTCTGGAAATCGTTAATGCTTCAGGATTGGCTATGTGATATATCAGAATCTTCCTGAAAGGATCGGGATCTTTCCGGTGCGTCAACTCGCCGGGTCGCGGCAAGTGATAATCATAAAGCCGTGACAGCCAGAAACGCAATGCGCCCGCACGCAGTATTCCAGGCCATGCCAGCAGCTCATCGGCGTTCAGCGGGCGCACGCTGTGGTACGCCTGAACAAGCGCTCTGGCGCGTGCTTTATCGAACAGGCGCGCTTCATGCAAACACCAGTCGTTGACCGTTATGGCCAGATCATACAGAAAGGCATCATTGCAGGCAAAATAGAAATCAATAATGCCACCAATATCATCATCGGTAAACAAAACGTTATCACGGAACAGGTCTGCATGAATTGTGCCATGAGGCAGTTCGCCGGTTTTTTGTTGTGCCTGAAAATGGATTTCGTCAATGAGCAGCGTTTGGTCTGCGGGCTTAAGGAAAGGCAGGACTGCTTCAGCGGTAATGCGTCGCCAGTGCGGCCCGCGTGGGTTGGCGTTTTGCGGATGATGCGACCGCCCCGCCAGATGCATCCTGGCCAGCATCCCACCGACTTGCGCGCAATGTTTTTCTGTCACATTGACGATCGACTTACCGGGCAGAAAAGTAACAATGCAAGCGGGTTTGCCATTCAACAGGCTCATGATGTCGCCATTATGCATGTTGACCGGTTTTGGGCAGGGAATCCCGTTACCGGAGAGATGCGCCATCAAATCAAGATAATAGGGCAGCTCGGTTGCGGTAATTTTTTCGAATAACGTCAGGATATATTTTCCTTGTGACGTTGTGACAGAGTAATTGGTGTTTTCGATACCGGAGGTAATGCCCTGCAATTCGACCAGATTTCCGAGCGCGTAATTTTGCAACAGGATTTCAAGTTGGGCTTTGGAAACAGGCGTAAAAACAGACATAGCTAAAAAATTACGAAATTGGTTTTAAGCTGGCGACTGACAATGGTGAAAGCTTCTAGCCAGGCGATCCTGTCAAGGGCAACGCCAGGCATCAGAAGCGATAGATTTCCCACATGGGGACACTGACACCGGATTCCATATTGCCACGGTGAGGAGGCTCGCTCGCCCTGTGTCGATTTAACAGAAAATAAGGCTTGCCAATTTTGGGAATGATTTTGATCATGTGAAGCCTGCCATGAACCCAATACTCCTCGACAGTTTCATCTTTTCTCTCTGTAATGGTGATTTCCGGATCCAGAGACGGATCAAGTCCCATATCAGGGTAAGGTATTTCATCCTGCACTGGCGATTCTGGAAATTCAGGCAATGGCACCAGCCCTTCAGGTTGCGAGCCGGACTGTGCCATCACGGACAAGATTGGCCAGAAAAAGCCACTGACAACAGCAGCGAAGATTAACCGTTTCATGCTAAGTGCTCCTAAAAGGTGATTCTGAAACCGGCTTGTCGGGCATACTTTACAGGTTGAGCTGAATGTCACGTTCAGTCGCCGAAGGCTCGAAACCGGAAGTCTCATAGTAACGGAATATGGCGTCAACAACCTGTGCAGGTTCATCGATCAACTGAATAAGGCTCATGTCATCTGCGGAAATGAGGTTTTCTTTGACCAAAGTTTGCTGGAACCAGTCTATTATGCCTCGCCAGAAATCCGTACAAACCAGAATAATGGGCATTTTCCGGGTCTTGCCGGTTTGCACCAGCGTCAATGCCTCCATCAGCTCGTCAAGCGTACCAAACCCTCCCGGCATCACCACATATGCAGTGGCAAATTTGACAAACATATATTTGCGGGCAAAAAAATGGCGGAAGGTCTGGCTGATATCCTGATAAGTATTGCGATGCTGTTCATGAGGCAGCTGGATGTTAAGCCCCACACTCGGAGATTTTCCGAAATAGGCGCCTTTATTGGCTGCTTCCATAATGCCGGGGCCGCCACCAGAGATAACTGAAAATCCCGCATCCGACAATTGCCTTGCTATCGCCTCGGTTAATTTATAATAGGGATGTTCGGGGGCGGTTCTTGCGCTGCCAAATATGCTGACGGCCGGTTGGATGCATTCAAGTCTTTCGGTTCCTTCAACAAATTCCGCCATAATTCCAAATACACGCCATGATTCTCTGGATGACCATGGTTTTTCCAGTGTCATGGTGCTGGCAAGTTTGGTTTGCAAGCTCATAGAGGTCCTTTCTGATGAAAACGCTTTTGATGGTTGATGGTTCTTCTTACCTGTATCGAGCCTTTCACGCGTTACCGGATTTACGCAATCGCCTGAACGAACCCACTGGCGCGATTTATGGTGTGCTGAACATGCTGCGTCGCTTGCACAAACAATACCAGGCCGATTATAGCGCGTGCGTGTTTGACGCAAAAGGTAAAACCTTCCGTGACGCGATTTATCCGGAATATAAATCGCATCGCCCAGCCATGCCCGCAGATCTTGCCAGCCAGATTCCGTTTTTGCATGCGTGTATCCGGGCAATGGGCTGGCCATTACTTATGGAAGAAGGTGTTGAAGCCGACGATGTTATTGGCACACTGGCGCGGCATGCCACTGATAACCAGGTTCAGTGTGTCATCTCTACCGGTGACAAGGATATCGCTCAATTGGTCAGCCCCAGCATTCAGTTGATCAACACCATGAGCAATGAACTGCTGGATGAAGCTGGTGTCATGCAGAAGTTTGGTGTTACTCCGGCGCAGATCATTGATTTTCTGGCATTGGTGGGAGATAGTGCGGACAATATTCCGGGTGTGGAAAAAGTCGGCCCCAAAACGGCAGCCAAATGGCTGCAGAAATATGACAGCCTGGAAAATCTGATTGCCCATGCACATGAAATCGGCGGCCGGGTGGGTGAAAATCTGCGTCAGAGCCTGACTTGGCTCGAAACATCCAGAATGCTACTGACCATCAAATGCGATGTGCCGCTTGCGCTTGACTGGCAGGATTTGATTACCCGGCCACCTGACACCAGTGAACTGGCCATGCTTTATGAACGGCTTGAATTCAAAAGCTGGTTACGTGAGCTGATACCGGAACAAAGCAAAACGACATCAGGGCACGACACAACGCCGAATGAATCTGCGTCGGCTGATTCGCCTGACAAGGGATGCCCACCGGACTATGAAACCATTTTGACCGAGGCACAATTCAATGACTGGCTAGCGCGTTGCGAACGCGCCGAACTGGTTTCAATCGACACAGAAACAACCAGTCTCGATCAAATGCAGGCGCGGCTGGTGGGGCTGTCATTTTGCGTGGAAACCGGGCATGCCGCTTATCTGCCTCTGGCGCACACGTATCCGGGCGTACCGCAGCAACTGAATGCCGAATGGGTCTTGGCGCGCTTGAAGCCCTGGCTGGAAAATCCGGAAAAATTCAAAATCGGGCAACATCTGAAGTATGACAAACATGTGCTTGCCAACTGCGGCATTCAGCTGAATGGCATCGCGCACGACACGCTGCTTCAGTCTTATGTGCTGGAATCCCACCTGTCGCATGATATGGACAGCCTGGCGAAACGCCATCTACATTACACCACCACTTCCTACGAAGCATTGACCGGAAAGGGCGCGAAACAAATTGGCTTCGCACAGGTCGCCATTGATCAGGCTGCACGATATGCGGCTGAAGACGCTGATATTGCCTTGCGCTTGCATCAATCGTTGTTTCCAAGGCTAAAAGAGACGGAGCATCTTGCTGATATCTATCAAAAAATTGAACTGCCGCTGGTGGAAATTCTGTTTCGGATAGAACGCAATGGCGTGTTGCTGGATGTTGAACGGTTACATGCCCACGGCAAAGAGGTGAAGCTGCAATTGGAATCACTGGAACAGCAGGCCCATGCCGCAGCCGGGCAGACATTCAACCTCAATTCAACTCAGCAAATCCAGGAAATTCTGTTTGGGCAACTGAAATTGCCCGTCACCAGAAAAACGCCCAAAGGCGCGCCTTCCACAGATGAAAGCGTGCTTCAGCAGCTGGCTCTGAACTACCCGCTCCCCGGAATTTTGCTGGAATACCGCATGCTGGCCAAACTCAAATCGACCTATATCGACAAGCTGCCAAGAATGGTCAACCAGAATACAGGACGAATTCACACCCATTATGCGCAGGCGGTCGCGGTTACCGGCCGGCTGGCAAGCAGCGACCCCAATCTGCAGAATATTCCGGTTAAGACGGCAGCAGGGCGTCGCATCCGCGAAGCATTCATCGCACCGGCAGGTTGGTGCATTGTTTCCGCAGATTACTCGCAGATCGAACTCAGAATCATGGCGCATATCTCCCAGGATGATGGGCTGCTGAAGGCGTTTACCGAAAAACAGGATGTTCATCGTGTTACTGCCGCAGAAGTGTTTGGCGTACCGGCTGAGCAAGTCAGCCAGGAACAGCGTCGCTATGCCAAAGTGATCAATTTTGGCCTGATCTATGGCATGTCCGAATTTGGGCTGGCGGCGCAACTGGGCATTGATCGCACCGCAGCGCGAAATTTTATCGATCGTTATTTTGCCCGCTATCCCGGCGTGGCTGATTACATGCAGCGCACACGCGAGATGGCAAAACGGAATGGATACGTTGAAACAGTGCTGGGGCGCAAATTGCAATTGCCGGATATTCACAGCCCCCAATATAATCGCCGCATGGGCGCGGAGCGCGCTGCAATTAATGCGCCGATGCAGGGCACCGCAGCCGATATCATCAAGCTTGCG
>JAVVEX010000074.1:0-9583 GCA_032251195.1 Nitrosomonas sp. | reverse complement strand
CTAGATGATCGACGGTGTTCTTGTGGTAGAAATCTTTCTTTGCTCAAAGAAATACAGGGGCGCAGTAATGATTTCTTGGTTTCTGTCGATGGAGTAAAAATGCACCAAGTTGATTTCACAAGCATTCTTAGAAATCAGCCAGAGATAAAGTTTTTTAAGGTTGTGCAGGAAACATTAACGCAAGTGAATATTTACATCGTTAGCAAGCCAGATCTTGACCGACTACTGGTACAAAAAATTGAGCAAACCTTCAAAACAAGATTAGGCCAAACTGTGGATATCATCATTGATCAGGTTGCGGAGATACCCGCCGAAAAATCGGGTAAATTTCGCTACGTTGTTAGCAAGATCGCCTAAATGCCCCCCAAGAACCAGACCAATAATTGCCTGAAATGATGAGGTTTCATCGTGCGGGTCAATGGTGCTGTGAAGTTATTGCGCTGGTCTCGCGCTTGTTCAATACATCTCGATAGACGGCGAAAAGCTTTTCACATACATGCGGCCAGGTATACTGGCGCACCAGTTTCAATCCATTCTCGCCAAACCGCCTGGCCATTTCAGGGTGTTCCAGCAAGGTTAGCATTGCGCCCGCCATGGCGTCAGGGTCTTGTGGTGGTACCAGCAAAGCATTTTGCTCATGTTCGACCAGAAAAGGTACTCCGCCAACATTGGTGCTGACCACTGGCACGTTGCTGGCCAGCGCCTCGAGAACAGAATTGGGCATGTTATCAACCAGGCTGGAATTGAGCATCAGGTCAGCCTGCTGATAAAGCGTGGCCATCGCTTCATTTTCCAGGCGTCCGGTAAATCTTACCCTGTCAGCCAGATCCAGCTCGGCAACCAGTTTTTCCAATGACACACGTTCAGGACCAGAGCCAGCAATGGTCAGGGTGGCAGCCGGTATTTTTGCGCTCATCCGACAAAATGCGCGAATGGCTGTCGCCACATCGTAAATTGGCTCAAGATTGCGCGCCACAATAACGTGCGGGGCGGCATTCTCTGCTACCGGTCTGTCCCGCCAATTGAATCGCTCCAGATTAATGATATTGGGAACGATGATTGTCTCGATACAGAATGAATCGAAAATGCTTTTCAGAAAACCGGAAGGCACAATAACCGCCCGGGTTTTTTTCAAGCTTGGCTTGACCCACAACCATGACCTGGACAGGAAATTTCCTGCTTCCCCTCCTCGGTAATTGACAACAACCGGTTTTCCTCTTAACCATGCAATCCAGATAGCCGGCGCAACGTAAAGATGCCACGACCAGCCAGAATTTGCCATAATATGAAATAAATCAACGGTTTTTGCCGACCGCCAGAGATGCAGGAGGTACGGCAGCAACCGAAAGATCGCACGAATCCCTTTTATTTTTTCGATCCAGGATGGCGTATAGGGGGCATTGACCTGTATCAGTGTGACCAATGCTCCTGCCTCATTCAACAACTCCGCCAATTGCCTGGTCTGGTTTGCCATGCCGCCGGATGGGGGCGGTAACGGGCCAACCAGCCCGATGCGCAATCCAGTAAAAAGGTGCCTGCTGGCTTTGTCGGGATCAGGCGCCTGTGCAGACAATATTTCAGTCATGCTTTCCCTCGCTGTCATGCTGCCGGTCAAGCAGCTCCTGGTAAACCGGCTGATAACCCGCCACGCTGCGTCTCCAGTTGCGCTCGGTCTCGACATATTCGCGACCAGCCTGGCGAAGATCCGGCCAGCGATCCGGCGCCTGTAGCAGACTGCTCACCTTCTGCGCCAGTGAATGCGGCGCTCCCGTTTCAAATAACACGCCATTATGCCCATCGCGTATCAATTCGCGGTGCCCGCCAACGTCCGAGGCCACGAGCAGCTTTCCCTGGGCCATTGCTTCCAATGGCTTCAGCGGCGTCACCAGATCGGTCAGCCGCATGGAAAGTCGCGGATAGACCAGCACATCAATAATGCTGTAATAACGATGCACTTGTTCGTGCGGCACGCGCCCGGTAAAGATGACCTTGTCCGCAATACCCAAATTAATCGCCAGTTGCCGCAATTCGCTTTCCTGCGGGCCGCCTCCGACCAGAAGCAGACGTAAATCCGCATGATTGCCAAGCATCAATGGAAGCGCCTGCAACAATACCGCCAATCCCTCGTAGGTATAAAACGAACCCACGAAACCGAGTACCTGGCACTGTGTCAATCCCAACTGCTTCCTCAGCGCTTCATCAGTGGGCTGATTCAGCGTAAACTGTTCCAGATCGACCGCATTGGGAATAACCGTCACTTTTTCCGGCGCAATCTGCCGCGCGACGATGTCGCCGCGCAACCCTTCACAGATGGTGGTAATTGCATTTGCATGTCGCAACGCATGGCTCTCCAGTGCGCGGGTCAAACGATAGCGGATACCCCACTCCTTGCTGGTGCCATGATCAACGGCGGCATCCTCCCAGAAAGCGCGTACTTCGTATACCAGTGGAATCTGCAGCTTGTGCGCAACTCGCAGCGCAGCAATTGCATTCAGTGCGGGCGAATGGGCATGCAGGATATCCGGCTTGATTTTGGGAACGATTTCAAATAAGCGTCGTGTCAGACTGTTAATCACCGCCAGCTGATTTATCACCGGTAATTTTCCCAGGAAGCCATCTTCAGCTGGTGTACGAAAAAAATGCCAGTTATCTGCTGTTTCTTCCAATTGCTCGCCACTGGCATGCTTCCTGCCGGTAACATGAAATGTCTCCCAACCCATCGCGCGTTGCGCCTTTAATATCGACAACGTTCGAAAAGTGTACCCACTGTGCAGCGGCAGGGAATGATCAAGTATGTGCAGAATGCGCATCGGTTTAAAATTGTCTACGGTGGATTGAGGCCATTGCCAGCTGCGAACAGGCGCCGGAACCATACAGGCAACATATTACAGTATCCCCCGATAACGCATAGATGGAAACTGTGGCTTTTAAACCCGTTTTTTTATCAGCGTTGCCATGAATCGCATGTCTTTTCCAATTTGACGCCAATCGGGGTTTTTCAGCTCGACACGCTCCGACAAACTGGTCAATTCACCGAGCGCAAGCATGCCATTTGCCTTGTCTCCCAATAGCATGGGCGCAAAATAAAGGAGCACTTCATCCGCCAAGCCGTTTGTCATCAACGCGCCATTCAACCTGGCGCCAGCCTCAACCAGCAATTCGTTGATTTCGAGTTCGGCAAGTTTCGTCATGACGGCATGCAAATCGACCTTGCCCGCCCTCTCCGGCACAACCATGACACTGGCGCCCGCCTGTTGCAACGTCTGAATTTTTCGCTGATCGGTCGTGGCAGTGAAAACCCAGGTTCTGCCACCATTCCCTGTCAGGATTTTCGCCTGCAAAGGTAGTTCGAGACAGGTATCAACCACCACTCGTACCGGTTGCCGGGTTGTTTCGACGTGCCGCACGTTCAGCTGCGAATCGTCTGCCTTGACGGAACCGATCCCAGTCAGGATCGCACACGAGCGTGCCCGCCATTTATGCCCGTCTCGTCTGGCGGCTTCACAGGTAATCCACTGGCTTTGCCCATTGCGCAATGCGGTTTTTCCGTCGAGGCTTGCGGCAAACTTCATACGTACCCACGGACGGTTGAGCTGCATGCGGGTGATAAAACCGATATTCAGCGCTTGCGCCTGGGCGGTTAACAATCCGACTTGCACGTCGATCCCGGCTGCCCGCAACTGTCCGGCGCCCTGGCCGTTCACCTTTGGATTGGGGTCAAGCATGGCGATGATCACACGACGGACACCTGCTTCGATCAGCGCCAGGGTGCATGGGGGAGTCCGTCCATGATGGCCGCAGGGTTCCAGTGTCACATACGCGGTTGCTCCGCTTGCCAACGGCCCTGCTGTATGCAGCGCATTAATTTCTGCATGCGGCGCTCCTGCGCGTTCGTGCCAGCCGCTACCCACCACACGGCCATCTTTGACAATGACGCATCCAACTCGCGGATTGGGAGACGTCGTATACAACCCGCGCTCTGCCAGACGCAGCGCATAGGTCATCCACGAATAATCAGTCTGGCTAAAAAGCAAAAAAACTCCGTTTCAACATTTTGCAATCCTGAAATGGCACAGTAGATATTTCTCCGTTTCCACAATCAAAAACAGTATCAAACCAAACAGCAAAATTTTCGACCAAACTGTCAGATCGATGTCGGCTGTTGCGAATAATTGCTGCATGTAGCCATTGTAGGTGAATAGAAGCTGCATCATCAGCAAGAGCGCGATTGCCAGCAACACATAAGCGTTGCCGGTAAAATCCCGCCATGTGAATACGGGCGCCAGCATATAGCGACAATTGAACAGATAAAACATTTCACCGATTACGAAAGCATTGACCGCAGTCGTACGACAGACTTCCAGACTCGCTCCCGCAGCCTGCTGCCAATAATAAAGCCCCAGAGCACCGGCAGTAAGCAATATGGAAACAAAACCGACCCGCCACAGCATGAAGGCATCGAGAATGAAGCCTTTGGGATTCCTCGGTGGGCGCCGCATGATGGCTGGTTCGGCTTGTTCAAAAGCGAGTGCCATGGATAATGTAATGGCGGTTACCATGTTGACCCACAATATTTGCACCGGTGAAATCGGTAGCACCAACCCCAGCAAAATGGCAATCCCAAGCATTGCAGCCTGCCCACCGCTGACGGGAAGAATATAGATGATGGTTTTGCGAATATTGTCGTAGACCCTGCGCCCTTCCTCGATCGCACGGATGATTGATGCGAAATTATCGTCAGTAATCACCATCTCCGCCGCCTCTTTGGCCGCTTCGGTGCCTTTCTTGCCCATAGCCACACCGATATCCGCGCGCTTCAATGCTGGAGCATCATTGACGCCATCGCCTGTCATGGCGACAATTTCGCCATTTGCCTGCATTGCCTCTACCAGGCGCAATTTGTGCGCAGGGCTGGCGCGTGCGAAGACATCAATCTCAGCCACTGCCTTTGCCAGTTGCAGATCATCGAGCGCGTTCAGTTCGCTGCCTGTCAGGGCAGTCTGCCCATCGCCGATACCCAGTTGCAATCCGATTGCCTTGGCAGTCGCGGCATGATCGCCGGTAATCATTTTCACTCGTATTCCGGCTGAACGGCAAGCCTGCACCGATTCAATCGATTCCTCACGCGGCGGGTCGATGATGCCAACCAACCCCAACAGTGTAAAACCACTGTCGACATCATCAAAATCCAGTGTTGTCTGGTTAGGCATTGTTTGTTTAACAGCCAGAGCCAGTACGCGCTGACCCAGTGACGCAGCTGCTTCCATGCGAATTTGCCAATACTGCTCATCGAGCGACTGATCGGCTATTGATGTGCGTTGACGGGAGCACTTGCTCAATACAGCTTCAAGCGCTCCTTTCAAATAGATAAAGCCATGACCGGCGTGATCATGGTGCAGCGTCGCCATAAAACGGTGCTCGGACTCAAATGGAATCGTGTCGATACGAGGATAGGCTTCTCGCTCGAAGGTGGCATCAAGTCCGGCTTTCATCGCCAATACCAATAACGCGCCTTCGGTCGGATCTCCCTCGACCGACCGGTTGCTCTGCTCCTCTTTAAGCCGGGCATCATTGCATAGCAGGGCAATACGGAATATTTCAGTGATTTCTGCGTGTTCCTCTATAAAAAATTCTTTGCCATCCTCGCTGATTCCACCGTGCGACGCATAACCCACGCCACTGACAGCCAGTTGATGGTCTGCTGTAATAACATGTTGCACAGTCATCTCATTTTGAGTCAGCGTACCGGTCTTGTCCGTGCAGATAACCGTCACCGAACCCAGCGTTTCAACCGCTGGCAAACGCCGGATGATTGTATGGCATCCAGCCATGGCGCGTACCCCCAACGCCAGCGTGATCGTCATAATGGCAGGCAGTCCTTCCGGAATCGCCGCAACTGCAATACTGACTGCCGCAGTAAAAATTTCGCCAGTTGTGTAATCATGCAGCAACAGGCCGTATAGCAGCAGGCTAATTGCCAGAACAATAATCACTGCAGTCAGCCATTGGCCAAATACCGCCATTTGCCGCAGCAAAGGCGTCTCCAGCACGTTAACGCGCCGCAACATGGCGTTGACATGGCCGATTTCTGTGTTGTCGCCACTGGCAACCACCACACCCATACCCTGACCATACGCAATCAGCGTGCTGGCGTAAGCCATGCAGAACCGATCTCCCAATTCCACCCCGCTGGCGACAGGCGCAATATTTTTTTCGACGGCTTCGGACTCGCCTGTCAGCGCCGCCTCCTCGATACGCAGATTTTTTACATTGATCAAACGCAAATCTGCTGGCACCTTGTCACCGGATTGCAGCAATACCACATCACCCGGAACCAGTTCTTCAGCAGAAATTTGTTTGCGGTGGCCGTCACGCAGCACGGTTGCTTTCAACGACAACATCTTGCGAATGGCATCCAGGGCATGTTCCGCCTTGCCCTCCTGAATAAATCCGATCAGGGCATTGATCACAATGACACCCAGAATCACCGCAGTATCGACCCATTGCGATAATAACGCTGTCACCAGTGCCGCAGCCAAGAGAACATAGATCAGAATATTATGAAACTGCAACAGGAAACGCATCCAAGCACTATGAGCCCTGGGTGGGCTCAAACGGTTGGCGCCATAACGTTGCAGGCGTATCCCGACTTCCTGCTGCGCCAACCCTTGCGAAGTGGATTGCAACAAACGCATGACTGCTTCACTTGTCTGATTGTGCCAGACGACTGCTTCCTGCCTGGAACCTCGGTCATTCTCCTGCATGAGTGATCACTCCTTTCCAATTATTTGGGCATTCATGCTACGATTTTAGCTTGCTTACATTATAGGAGTCTGAAATGAAATTTTTGAAGCACATTGCAGTGCCGCTCGTCCTGCTGACGATATTGCTTGTCAACCTTGCCGTTGCCAAAGATCTGGTTCCCTATCCGACACAGGTTAATGACATTATGCGTTACCAGCGGGTTGCGCCCAATATTGCCACTTCCGGCGCGCTTACCAACGGTGCCATTCAAGAGTTGATTAAACATGATTTTCGGACAATCATTGATTTGCGCACGGAGCAGGAGGGGACGAATAACGAGAGGCTGGCGATCAAAAAGACCGATATGGCGTATTTTAATATCCCGGTCACGCGGGACGGTATCGACGAATCACAACTTGCTGCCTTTAAAGAGGTGCTTGCGCAATCAGCCGCGCCAATTCTTCTCCATTGCGCCACAGGTAATCGCGCCGGGGCAATGTGGACTGTTTATCGGTTAAGCGAGGGAATACCAGCTGACCGTGCTTTCAAGGAAGGACAATCGGCTGGCATGAGTAATGCAATGACGGAAATCATCAAGAAAAAATGGTGTCAGGATCGTGAAGACTGTTAATCAGACGGGTGATTAAGTAAGTATCAAGCTACTGATCAGGCCGCTGCAGCTTGGAGAGCACATATATATTGCCCAGGAGTTGAAGCGGCGCACAGGTTTATTTGGACATCTGCCTTTCGCGAATTTCATCCAGAGTTTTGCAATCAATGCAAAGTGAGGCAGTCGGCCTGGCCTCAAGTCGCTGCAAACCGATTTCGATACCGCATTTCTCGCAGTAACCATAATCGCCCTCGCCAATTTTGGCGATGATATCGCCTATTTTCTTGATCAGTTTGCGCTCGCGATCACGATTACGCAACTCGATCGTCATATCTGATTCCTGGCTTGCCCGATCATTTGGATCGGCGAAAACCGTCGCATCTTCCTTCATGGCATGTACCGCTCGGTCAATTTCCTTGCTCAGCTGATTGCGCTGATTCTCCAGAATCTTGCGGAAATACAGCAACTGTTCCGGGGACATATATCCTTCGCCTTTTTTGGGTTTATATGACAGCATGGTTTTTTTTGATAATTCTACTTGTGTACCCATTTTGTACGGGTCTCCTGTTTTATGAAAAAAATATATTTGGGCATAAACCGGTATCTCCCGGTGTGCATATGATTCTGCCAGCGTTATATTGTCAACATATGAAAGAATAAAAATTAGTGATCAATACCAGAAAAATGCGACTATATCAAGCAACTTCAGGCTTAAAACAGGAAAAAAAGCCCTCTTGGCGAAACAGATCATAGATCTGCTTGATCGTGGCGTCCGGTTGTTATCTGCTTAGCCCACATATCATGCGTATCTGTTCTGATAATTTGCACATCAACGTGATCCCCCACCTTCAGCGACTGCCCCTGATCAATGTAAACCAGGCCGTCAATTTCTGGCGCATCGGCATAGCTTCTTGCAACTGCTCTGCCATGCGTATCAACTGAATCCACAAGCACCCGCAGCACTTTACCAGTCCTGGTAGCCAGCCGTTGCCGGCTGATCGATTCCTGATGCTGCATGAGCAGCGCCAGCCGTTCCTGCTGCACCTCCGGTGGAACATGATCCGGCAAGTGATTTGCCGCAGCACCTTCCACCGGGGAATACATAAACGCGCCGACCCGATCGAGCTGAGCTTCCTGTAAAAAATCCAGTAATTCATTGAATTCCGATTCGGTCTCCCCCGGAAAACCGACGATAAAGGTGCTACGAATCGCGATGTCATGGCAGGTTTCGCGCCAACTGCGTATACGCGCCAAGACATTTTCACTATTGGCAGGCCGTTTCATAAGTTTCAGTATTCGCTGGCTGGCATGCTGAAAAGGAATATCCAGGTAGGGCAACAGCTTACCCTGTGCCATCAATGGAATCAGCTCATCGACATGAGGATACGGATAAACATAGTGTAGGCGCACCCAAATCCCGAGTTCACCCAACGCATGGGCCAGGTCGGTAATACGTGTGCGAATCGGCCTGCCTTGCCAGAAACCGGTACGATAACGGCTGTCCACTCCGTAGGCACTGGTGTCCTGCGAAATAATGAGCAACTCCTTGACACCCGCTTCCACCAGATTTTGCGCTTCCTGCAAAATATCACCGACCGGACGGCTGACCAGCACTCCCCGCATGCTGGGAATGATGCAAAAGGTGCATTGGTGATTGCATCCTTCCGAAATTTTCAAGTAGGCATAATGTCTCGGTGTCAGCTTGATGCCCTGCGGCGGCACCAGATCAAGATAGGGATCGTGTGGTTTAGGCAAATGCCGATGCACCGCCTCCATCACTTCATCAGTTGCCTGCGGCCCGGTTACCGCCAGTACACGGGGATGCGTCTGCCGCACGACATCTCCCTTGGCGCCCAGACAGCCAGTAACAATAACCTTGCCATTTTCGGTCAATGCCTCGCCAATCGTTTCGAGGGATTCCGCGATGGCACTATCAATAAAACCACAGGTATTGACAATTACCAGATCGGAATCTGCATAACTAGGCGAAATCAAATAACCTTCGGCACGCAGGCAAGTCAAGATTCGCTCGGAATCAACCGTTGCTTTGGGGCACCCAAGCGAAATAAAACCAACGCGTGGAATTTTTTGCGTTACACGTGAAACAACGGCCATCGAGATTCCTGTCAGAAGATTGAATTGAACAATAGAGAAGGCTATGTCACAATTAATTGTTGAAATTGCCTTGTTTTCCCAAGAGCTGATAAAAAACAGAAAGTTGGTGTGATA
>JAVVEX010000073.1:0-9649 GCA_032251195.1 Nitrosomonas sp. | reverse complement strand
TAACGGTATTAAACAAAATGGAGATCAAAAACAGGTAGCCGCTTGATTCTCCATACACCAGATTTGACTATAGCTCGACTGGGATGCCACCGTCGTCAAGATAATGGAACATCCCATCAGCGTCCGTCAGGCATTCTGGTATCCCTACAAACGCATTGGCAAAATGGTCGGCGAACAAATCGAGAAAATGGCCAGCGCACGTGAAAAAGCTGTTCAGGATCAGGCGAGTGCAGGCATTGCGAATACCACCCAAAAAACTGGTGCTGGTAACGCACCCAGCGCTCCTTTCGATATTGGTAAATTTGCCGGGATTTTTGCTGCCATCGGTCTTGCCGTTGGCGCAATCGGCACAGCAATTGCATCGATTGTTTCCGCATGGTGGG
Source organism: Nitrosomonas sp. (assembly GCA_032251195.1). Classification (GTDB taxonomy): domain Bacteria; phylum Pseudomonadota; class Gammaproteobacteria; order Burkholderiales; family Nitrosomonadaceae; genus Nitrosomonas. The sequence continues at coordinate 9,266 of JAVVEX010000073.1, read as the reverse complement.
AAATACCGCTCGCTTTTCTAGGTATTATTTTACTGATATCCGGTCCATCAGTTTTACTTGCCTATCTCAAACTGCGCAAACGCAACCTCGCACCCCTGCTGGATGGTAATGGCTGGGCAATCAACACACGCGCCATTATCAATATTCCTTTTGGTGCCTCTCTGACACAAATGGCCGCACTACCGCCAGGCGCAAAGCGCTCGCTTGCGGATCCCTTTGCGGAAAAGAAACAGCCATGGAAGTTTTATTTGACGATGCTAATCCTGCTGACTGGAATTTTCCATGCCTGGGATAAGGGCTACCTGCATCAGGAACAATTACAGGCAATATGGCAACGCATCAACCCCGAGAAAAATGGAATCAATGCCGAGACTAAAAAATCCGAACCCGAACCGGTGACGGAAAATCTACAAACTGATGTTGATCCCCAGCCCATCGTGAAAGAAGAGCCGCCCGAAGCAGCTATGATTCCACCATCTCAGGCCGTACCGGCACCCAAACCGGTAAATCCATAGACACCGACAAGCAACCAAGAAAGTGCCTTGCTTTACGGGAGCATCGCACTTTCCTTTCTGTTGAATTTGTGGATATCAGCGCTGCAGCGCCTGTATCGGCGGGACGTAATCATAACCATGCGCCAGCGCCACTTTCTCGTAAGTAACCATTCCCTTATGCACATTCAGTCCGCAACGGAAATGCTCGTCTTTGCGCAACGCTTCAAGGCCATGATCGGCCAGTCTCAACGTAAATGGCAAGGTTGCCTGATTGAGGGCAAAGGTCGAAGTTCTTGCTGCTGCGCCAGGTATGTTGGGTACGCAGTAGTGCACGATGTTTTCTTCAATGAAGGTTGGATGATCATGTGTTGTGGGGTGTGATGTTTCAAAACAGCCCCCTTGATCAATGGCGACATCAACCACGACCGATCCGGGCTGCATCAGTCGCAAGTATTCGCGTGTCACCAGCTTTGGCGCCGCCGCGCCGGGAATCAGCACACTGCCGATGACCAGATCGGCAAGGGTAAGCTGTTGCTGAATGTTGTCAGGACTGGAGTATACGGTTTCGATCTGGCTACCGAATAATTCATCCAGATGCCTGAGCGCTTCCAGATTCTGATCCAACACGATGACGCGCGCTCCCAGTCCCGTCGCTATCCGTGCTGCGTTATGGCCAACGACACCACCACCGATAATAACCACTTTTCCGGGTGCAACGCCGGGTACGCCACTCAGCAAGATGCCGCTGCCGCCTGCAGACTTTTCCAGACAATGTGCGCCAATCTGGATCGACAGGCGGCCTGCCACTTCAGACATGGGTGCGAGCAACGGCAATCTCCCGCGAAAGTCCGTAACGGTTTCATAAGCAATGCAGCTGGCGCTGGATGCAATCAGGTCGTGGGTTTGTTCTGCATCAGGCGCAAGATGCAGATAAGCAAACAGGATCTGCTCACGCCGCAGCATCTTGCGCTCGCCTGGCTGTGGTTCCTTGACTTTGACAATCATATCCGCGTCGGTATAGACCGCTTCAGCGCTATCTACAATACAGGCGCCTACCCGCTGGTAATCCTGATCATACAGATTGATGCCAGCGCCAGCATTATGCTCGATCAACACCTCGTGCCCGTGTCTGATCAGCTCTGCAACAGCAGCGGGAACCAGACCAACCCGATACTCATGATTCTTGATTTCCTTTGGCACGCCAATACGCATTCCTGACTCCGCTGTAATTGCTGCTGCCCGGATCGGGCGATCATCTCGTGGCGCAACAACGCTGGTATAAGTGATATGTGGATCATGGCCTGCCTGCGGGCGTCGGCCATGAGTGTTATGACACTCAAATAACTTCCGCCTTTTCAATAATAACGTCTTCCAGCGGGACGTCCTGGTGGCCAGCCTTACTGCCGGTCTTCACTTTTTTGATGGTATCGACCACTTCCTGGCCATCAACCACCTTGCCGAATACACAGTATCCATAACCTTGCGCCGTCGGACCGGTATGGTTCAGAAATTGATTATCAGCCACATTGATAAAAAATTGCGAGGTCGCTGAGTGCGGGTCACTGGTGCGCGCCATCGCAATGGTATAGGTCTCATTGTGAAGACCGTTGGCGGCTTCATTTTGAATAGGCGCCAGAGTGTTTTTTTCTTTCATACCGGTTGTATATCCGCCGCACTGAATCATGAAACCGTCTATGACACGGTGAAACAACGTGTTCTCATAATGGCCGTTTTCAATGTAGCGTAAAAAATTCTCTGCCGTGAGAGGAGCTTTTTCGTGATCGAGTTCTAGTGTAATAACACCTTGGTTTGTATGTAGTTTAATCATATTTTATCCTGGGTATGACATTAATCGGAGTGAGCATCAGTTGTCAGCAGCTTAATCTTTTCAATAATGACAGGGCTACGTGGCACATCGCTGGCAAAAGGACCCTGGGCACCAGTAGATGTCAGGGCAATTTTGTTGACCACGCTCATCCCGGATATTACTTTACCAAAGACGGTATACCCGTAGCCACGCTGCGTGGGTGCGGCGTAATCAAGAAAACCATTATCCGCAACATTGATAAAAAACTGTGACGTTGCAGAATGCGGTTCGCTGGTACGTGCCATTGCGATAGTTCCCAGACTGTTTTTCAGGCCGTTGGCAGCTTCATTTTCAACGGGTTGCCGCGTGGGTTTTTGTACGAGATTCCGGTCGAATCCGCCACCCTGAATCATAAATCCGGCAATCACCCGGTGAAAAACAGTGTCATGATAGAAACCATCCTTGACGTAAGTCAGAAAATTTTCAACCGTTTTGGGTGCTTTTTCTGGATAGAGCTCCAGCTGAATCGATCCATGGTTTGTTTGGATTTCTATTTTGGGGTTGGCTGCGGAAACAGTGCCATTCAGTGCCAGCAGTAACCATGCCGCAAGACAAAAAAGAGCTATTCTGCTGGCGATTGTTGGCCGGAATATCCGGCCCTTAGGGGGGAAGTTATTCATTATGCTATACTCAAAAAGTGTTTTTCTGGTTGTTGATATCTATCTAAAATACGCGCGGGCTGGTGGTTTGCGAGTTTTCGCAGTTTTTACACAAGCAGGCAGAACCAATAGCCACCGCAGAGAATTCTACCAACATTCTGATCATACCGATAAATTTACATGCCGACTCCGAAACTGAAAATTTATAACACGCTTGGCAGAACCAAGCAGGAATTTGTGCCAATGACGCCCGGAAAGGTTGGGTTATATGTCTGTGGCATGACAGTGTACGATTATTGTCATCTTGGCCATGCGCGGGTATTGGCGGTATTCGACAGCGTGGTGCGCTGGTTGCAGACACTGGGTTTTGATGTGACTTACGTGCGTAACATCACGGATGTGGACGACAAAATTATCCAGCGCGCACTGACAAACGGGGAGTCCATCAAGAATCTGACTGACCGCTACATTCGGGCCATGAGAGAGGATGCCGCAGCGCTGGGCATTGCATCACCGGATTTTGAGCCGCGCGCGACCGGGTGTATTGACCACATGATTGCGATGATTACAGCACTTCTGGCAAAGGACCTTGCGTATACCGCAGATAATGGTGACGTATATTATGCCGTGCACAATTTTCCACATTACGGCAGGCTTTCCGGTAAATCCCTTGATGATCTTCGCGCGGGTGAGCGAGTTGAAATCGACGGCAGCAAACGTGATCCGCTCGATTTTGTCCTATGGAAAGCCGCCAAGCCGGATGAGCCCAGTTGGGATTCTCCGTGGGGAAAGGGTCGTCCGGGTTGGCATATCGAATGCTCGGCAATGAGCGAACATTATCTCGGTGTGCAATTTGATATTCACGGTGGCGGCCAGGACTTGCAGTTTCCCCACCATGAAAACGAGATTGCCCAGAGCGAGGGGGTGCACGGCCACCAGCATGTCAATTACTGGATGCACAATGGTTTTGTGCGGGTAGACAATGAAAAAATGTCTAAATCACTCGGTAATTTTTTTACGGTACGCGAAATATTGGCGCGCTACCAGCCTGAAGTGGTACGTTTCTTTATTCTGCGCGCGCATTATCGCAGTCCTCTCAACTATTCGGATACCCATCTGGACGACGCCAAAAATGCGCTGGAACGACTTTATACTGCACTCAAAAATTACGATGGCGCAACGGTGACGATTGACTGGGAGCATGATCCCTACGCGCAGCGCTTCATGGCTGCAATGAACGATGATTTCAATACACCGGAAGCAATAGCAGTACTGTTTGATCTGGCGAGTGACGCAAATCGTACTGGTGACACTCAATATGCTGCGCTACTCAAAACTCTGGGCGGCGTGCTTGGCTTGATGCAGCAACCTCCCCAGCAATTTTTCCAGTATCGCGCTGATTCGAAAGCAAACGAACTGACCCAGACGGATATAGAACATCTGATCCAATTACGTTTGCAGGCTCGTCAGAAAAAGGATTTTGCCAAAGCAGATACGCTACGCCAGCAGTTAAGCGAAAGTGGCATTATTCTGGAAGATGGCTCTCTGGGAACAACCTGGAGACGTGGTTAACAAGGCGTGGTCAGCCGTGGCCATTATTTTTTTGGCGATAAACGAAACGGGCAGGGCGGTGGTACTGTAAAATCAATTGTAAAATTTTTATGCTTTCATGCAGGAAGCCTAATTGTTGCAAAACTTGACACATAGTTTTACACTCATTGTCGAGTATCGTTAAAAGCTAGGGTTTTGCCGTAGTGCTTGCACAGTGTTTGTTTGGACTGTGTTTTTGGATCATTTTTGTTGGATTGAATGGTGATTTACCTTAAATAATCAAGAGCTATGTCCTGGGATATTTTTATTTCAGGTGGGTTCCTTGCTCAATAAAGTCAGGAGACTGGGTATGATGAGCGGTAATCTGGTGGCCAGTGATCGGCGCACTTTTGAACGACGGTCGGAGGTTGCTTTTTTTTGTCCTTATCAATTTGGGATAAAGCGTGGCAGGCGTAGCAATGTGCGGCGTACTGAAGCGAGGGTGGTGTATATTGATAACTATGCTTGGCATATTGGTTTTTGTTATCTGGCAATTGTCCTGTTCAGTGCGACCGACGCCTTTTTGACGCTCAATATTCTGGCGCGTGGCGGGGTTGAGCTTAATGGTTTAATGGCAGTTTTGATTGAAGATAACACCCAGAAATTTGTGATATTCAAACTGGCGCTGACCTCTCTGGCAGCGCTCGTTCTCGTAATCCATCAGGAAGCCAGGGTTGTGACCAGATTCCGTTGCAAGCATCTGTTGTACACGATATTGGCTGGGTATCTTTGTCTGATTGGCTATGAACTGATTTTGCTCAACTTCACGATTCCGGATTACTGAGCAAGGGATTATGGATCAACTGGCACGCTGGGTAATGCTCATCGGTGCGATTATGTTGATGTTGGGGGGTGTGATGTATTTTGCGCCCTGGTTACTGAGCTGGTTTGGAAAATTGCCTGGTGATTTTCGTATCGAAACTGAGCGCAGCAAGATTTTTATTCCGGTCACCTCGATGATTATCGTCAGTATCGTACTGAGCATTATTGTCAATCTGTTTCGAAAATAATCATCCATCCCGCTCAGGGCGATAAGCTGCTACTCCGGACAGAAAATATTGATTCTTCCATGAACATAACTTTTATTGGTGGCGGGAATATGGCTGCGGCCATGATCGGCGGGTTACTGCAACAAGGGCATGCCCCGGAAACCCTGTCGGTTGTCGAGATCAGTGCGGACAGGCGTGCACAGCTTCAGCACCAGTTTGGCATTGCTGTTGGTGCCAGTGTTGCCGAAACGAATCCGGATTGTAAGATTTTTGTGCTGGCGGTCAAACCGCAACAATTGCGGGCTGTGGTTGTCGACAATGTCACAATGTTACGTAACAAACTGGTTATTTCGATCGCGGCTGGCGTTCGTGCCGCAGATTTGAGTTCCTGGTCAGGCAATCATTCATACATCATTCGCGCCATGCCCAATACTCCTTGTCTGATTGGCAAGGGCATAACCGGTTTGTATGCTCTCGCCGATGTGAACAGCGGACAGAAAACACAGGCAAGCAGTATTTTGGGCGCGGTCGGTGCGGTTCTCTGGTTGGATGACGAGGCTCTGCTGGATGCAGTCACCGCCATGTCAGGTAGTGGGCCGGCATATGTTTTCTATCTGCTGGAGGCCATGCAACAGGCGGGAATGGAACTCGGTTTGGCGGATGAGATCGCAAACCGGCTTGCCGTGGAAACTTTTCTGGGCGCGACCACACTTGCCGCTCAAAGCCCGGAATCGCTCATCACCTTGCGTACACGCGTTACTTCGCCTGGTGGCACCACCGAACAAGCCATTCTCAGTCTGGAGCAGGCCGGGGTCAAACAAGCCTTGATAGACGCCATAAAAGCAGCTTATAAGCGCTCGCAGGAAATGGGTGATATTTTGGGTGCGTCTTGACCGACATAAGGATACCTCTAAAAATCCATATTTCGTTACAATACGTCGTTATTTTCAAAAAATATCTCCTTGCATATCAATCATATGCTGCGTCAATATTTTTTGTTCTCGCCTCGTCTTGTTTAAAACCCTGAATTTTTAGAAACGCCCATAAAGCATTTCTCTGATTCAGAAAGATCGTTCAGTTAACTATTCGGAATACTCATGCCCAGTCAAATCCTGACGTTTTTACTTGATAATCTGCTTGGTCTGTTTTCGTTGGCTTTGCTATTGCGGTTTTACATACAGTGGTTGCGCGTACCGTACTACCACCCGGCCTCTCGATTTATCATCACTGTTACCGATTTTGCCGTGCGTCCCGCGCGCCGATGGATACCGGGGTGGCGTGGTATGGATCTTTCCACTTTAGTGCTGGCCTGGTTTACCCAGTTTATCCTTCTTATTGGGTTAAGTCTCCTGCATGGGCAGGGCGCAGGCAACTTGCCTGGTCTGGCTTTGTTGGCGCTGCTGGCGCTTGTCAGGCTGACACTGATGATCTTGCTCGTCTCAGTTATTGTGCAGGCGGTTATGTCATGGGTCAATCCACATAGTCCATTGATGCCGCTGTTGGAAAGCTTCACGCAACCGTTGCTTGGCATATTCAGGCGAGTCATCCCACCAATTGCCAATGTTGATCTATCGCCCTTGTTTGCACTCCTGCTGTTGCAGGTGCTGCTGATGTTTGTTGGCAATCTGCAATACCGGGTTGCAGTTCTGTTTTGACAAGCTGGTACCGCTTTGATCCAGCAGGAGACCTGATTCTGCAGCTACATGTACAACCCGGTGCAAGACAAACTGAAGTTGCAGGCATGCATGGTGGCGCACTCAAAATAAAACTGGCTGCACCACCGGTTGATGGCAAGGCAAACCAGCTTCTGGAGAAATTCCTGGCAAAACAATTCTCGGTGCAGCGTAAGCAGGTTACCCTTATCAGCGGAGCGCACGCCCGTCACAAATTGATCCGCATTCAGCGGCCCGGAGCCGATCCAGAGAGCTTGCTCGGCAAATAAAGCCACCCCTTGAGGATGTTTCAGGAGGGTTGTCACGCCACGATAACGAGTAAGTCTCCTTGCTGATCAACATTGAAAAATGCATTCGGAAATCCGTCAAAATGCGCAACGTATTTCTCAAGGAGCTTGGGGTGTCACTGGCTTGAGGGTAAGTTGCGGCAGCCATCCGGTAGGCTTGCCATGGGCATACGCGCCGATGCGGTTATCGCTGCTGTTACCATTAAAATCAAGCTGCCATTGCAAAAAATTTTGAAATAATTCTTTTGGGTTGTTTTTCCCAAGCAATTTTTCTGGTGGTTTTGCAGGTGATGGAGCGAGATTCATTTGCCCAAGCGGCGCAAAAGGCGCTATCAGAAACTCACTGGCGCCGGCATACGCATCCGCAAGGTTATTATGTACGCCGCCAGTAATATTCAGCGCCTGCCGTGCAAAAACAAGGTTGAACGAAATGACAGGCGGGTTGGGGTTGGATTGCGGGTGATGGCTGCCAGTATAATAAATTCCTGTGCCATCAGCCAGTACGGTATTGAAGAAAATATGGATCTTGCGGGGGATGTCATGATGCGGTTGGATGCGGACGGCGTTTCCGTGTGGATTGACGAATAAATTGTTATACAGGGCAATATTGCCTTCACCCTGAAACAGCGCTTCCTGCGTATTCTCATAGAAAAAATTGCCATAAATCAGGTAGCGATCATTCCGACCCTGCCCATTGATCGGCCAATGCCCAACGAGCACGTTTGGTCTCGCCATTTTGGGATCGCTATTCTGACTGGCTTTGGCAAATACGTTGTGGCGGATGATCGTAACCTGATCCCGCAGAGGTATGTTTTTGATTACCGGTCGTTCGTGCTGGTGTTTTATCTGCAGATTGTAACCGAGTGTTTCACTGACGAGGTTATGTTCGATCAATCCGGCAATGAACGGCGCACTGCCGTCGGAATTCCCCAGATATAAACCGGTTCCGGCACTTTTGATGACGTTATGACGAATCACCCAGTTCCAGGCGGGGCATTTGGTGGAGATGCCGACGATCTGTTGATTATGATTGTGCCGATGGATCAGCAGCTGCTCCAGCGTAATGTGGTGCGCCCAGGCGGCATGGCCTTCGCATTTGACGCCATCTACTGGTAGACCGCGCCCATCGAGTTCGAGGTGACGCAATGTAACGTGACGCGCATCAATGATGCTGATAGTGTTATGCCCCGGTCTTGCGAGAAATATGGCGCGTGGCCCGGCAGACGGGCCGGTGATCATGATTGGCGCATCTGCACGCCCTTCAAGATAGTGAATCGGCAACCCTTGCGTGTACATGCCGGGCGAGAGTAACAGCTGATCTCCTGCCTGCAGTTTTTTGAGCTGCATCCGGTAATTGGATGGATTTGCTGTATATTGCCTGGCATCCGTGCCCACGGGCGCAATAAGCAGAATAACCAGCAGTAGCAGATGGGTTGCTTTGATTAATAAGGTTGCTGTCATGATGGATTTTCCCTTGCTGACCATTTTTACCGGTGGCATGAGTACACTATTTTTATCATCAGAATACTTCGTCGTAACCATCCAGTCACGATAAATTTGTTCTATCCCAAAAAACCATAAAATTTGGTTTTTCCAGAGAACCTTGAAGCTTTACCTTGTGATTGTAAAGGTATTTATTGTTACATGTAATTCGATTGTTGCTTAAATCGGAAACGCAAATAACAATATGTTTGGCTATGTCGCAATTAATTGTTGAATTGAGCGTCCAATGTGTATCGGTATGTAAAAAGAGGGGCGCACCATGAA
>JAVVEX010000072.1:0-10282 GCA_032251195.1 Nitrosomonas sp. | reverse complement strand
CCCGTCGTATTTCGCTGGAATAAGTTCGATCTCGGAGTGGTTTGATGTGTAGCATTTTTAATGGAACGCTCTACTAGCGAAGTTGATTGGCTTAATGATTTGTTACAAGAGGTACAAATTATGTCTGAGAAAAAAATACCGCAATCAGTAACGGGTAAGATGGGAAATGACGGATCGGTCGTTGCTTCCAAACTGAAGCGCAGGCGGCTGCTTAAAAGCACAGTCGCAATTCCGGTGATCATGACGCTTTCCAGTGGCGCGGCGCTGGCGCGTACCAGTAATCTGGTAGGGATTGTCGATATTGGAGATGCGGCCACAGTAACGAATGGAGAGAATCAAGCACAAATTGTCTGTGCGATACCTGATGAGCTTCAAGATCAATCGGGTGCGCCACCTTATGATTTGGGTACTTCGCCACAAGCCACACTGGCTCCGGCGGACTTCTCGCCCACAGAGCAGGCTGATTATTGTCAGAATGTTCAAAATGGAATTCTGATTTCGGCAACTGCGTTTACGTCGCTGCAGGCCAAAGGATTGCAAATTATTTAAATTGAGTCCCCTGTCGCGATGGCGTGCAGTGGATTTTGCCTCGTTGCGGGTGGTTGACTGGGATGGGGAGTTTACCGTTTTTCAACCTGCCGCCGGTAAAACCCATTTTCTGAACGAAATGGGGTTGCGCATCTTGATCATGCTTGACCAGTCACCCCAAACGCTGGAACACCTGTGTCAGCTTCTGGCGGAGCACTTTTCGTTACTGCCGGATGAATCATTTATGCAACAAATTCAGAAAACACTGTATCGTTTCGAAGCGCTTGGCCTGATAGCATCCATCCATTCTCCCCGGTGAAAGTCGGGCAGCTCTCACGGAAGGAATTACGGAGCCGATTGAGCAGTGAGAATGGGCTGCGGGTTAAATTTGGTCCTTTCATTGTTCGCATTCAGAGCTTTTTGCCGTCACTTGTTGATCCGTTACACCGGTTGTATGTGTTTTACGCTTTAGCAGACGACGATATTGCCGAGTTTCATGTGCAGATCGTTCCCAAACGCTCACCAAGGCGTCCGTTCACGCCTTTGCTGCAGTTTCTGGTCGATGGACAGGCGCCTTTTCCTGCCGCACCGGTTCACCAGGCGCTGACAATGCTCGAATGGGGTATCAATCTGGCAATCGCGGTTCGAGTTAACCATTTTTTGCTGTTCCATTGCGCGGCGGTCGAGCGCAATGGCCATGTCCTGTTGCTGCCTGCGTGGCCGGGCAGCGGCAAGACCACTTTGTGTGCCGCGCTTATTCATCATGGTTACCGACTTTTTTCGGATGAATTCGGCTTGTTGGAGCTGCAATCGGGTCATTTGTTTCCATTGCCGCGCCTGATGCCGCTCAAAAACCAGGCGATTGATGCGATTCGTAATTTTCTTCCGGAAGCAACATTGGGTCCCGAGATTCATGGCACCCTGAAGGGAACCGTCGCGCATGTCCGTCCACCTGAAGCCAGCATTAATCGTGAAGATGAATCGGCCGCCCCACGCTGGATCGTTTTTCCCAAATGGATCGCCAATCAGCCATTGCAGCTTGAGGAAATGCCACGCTCCGAAGCGTTTTTGCTGCTGGCAAGCAATGCCTTTAATTACGAAGTGTTGGGTCAATCTGCGTTTGACGCAGTGACCAGTTTGATTCAGCGTTGTGAATGCCGCAAACTGGTGTACTCCGATTTCGGGAGTGTGCTGGCAGCATTGAATGAACTCACCGATGGTTGACCAGGTTGACCGCCGCAATCCGAGCGCGCATCACCAGCTGCTGTTGCAGGCCTTGCGCGATCCGCGCAGCATTCATGATATCGGTAATCAGGATTGGGAATTGCTGTTACGGTTGGCCAGACGCGCCAGGCTGCTGGGTTTTCTGGCAGTTGAACTGGAACATGCCGCATTGTTGGATAACATCCCGATGCGAGTTGCCAACCATCTGCGTTCCGGTCTGATTCAGGCGAGGAAATTTCAACAATTGGCGCGTTGGGAACTGGATAGAATCCTGTGGGCGCTGGGAGAAGATCGCGCGCCCATCATCGTGCTTAAAGGCATGGCTTATCTGCTGGCAGGGCTACCCCATGCCGCCGGCCGGGTATTTGCCGATCTTGATCTGCTGGTGCCTGCAGAAACCCTGCAACAGACCGAATCCATCCTGCTGGCGAACGGTTGGCAGCACCATGAGCTCTCGGCCTACGATGAACATTACTACCGTACCTGGAGCCACGAAATTCCGGCATTGATCCATTGTGAACGTGAAACCGAAGTGGATATCCATCACTCCCTGACGTCTCCTATTGGCAGACTGAAACTGGAAACCGCACCATTCCGGGAAACTGCAGTCAGGCTGCCCGGGTTGGAAGTCAGCGTACTGAGTCCACCAGACATGGCGTTGCATTGCGCAGTCAATCTGTTTCAGAACAACGAATTGGCGGACGATATACGGCATTTGCTTGACCTGCATGGCATGTTGCAATTTTTCAGTGCCGATCAGCCGCTTTTTTTGGACAACCTGATCACGCGCGCCAACCATCAGGGTGTGGGCAGACCTCTTTTTTACGGCCTGTATTTCAGTAAACTGCTATTGCAGACGCCTGTTCCAGATACGCTCATGACCAGAATAGAGCGGCGTCCGGGGTGGCTGGCACTAAAAGTGATGCAGCTGTGCGTACCGTTGGCGCTATTACCGTTGCACCCTGATCTACCCTGCAGAAGTGCGAAATTTGCACGCTGGTGGTTGTACTGGCGCAGCCATTGGTTGCGTATGCCGTTGCATATATTGCTGCCGCATCTGGCTTACAAGTTTTACCTGTCCGTATTTCCGCACAAAGCCGTAAACACTTCCTCGGATGGAATCACAGTAAAAACAAAGTAGCCAGTCCCAGAAAAATGAAAAACCCGCCGCTATCGGTGACTGCCGTGATCAGCACGCTGGAACCAAGCGCCGGATCGCGTCCCAGTTTTTTGCGTGTGAGAGGAATCAGCACGCCAACCAGTGCGGCCAGTAACAGATTGAGCAGCATTGCCAATGCGATCACCAGTCCGAGTTGATAGCTCTGGTAGATGGCATAGGTGAAAAGGCCAACAACCGTTCCCCAAACGACACCATTAATGATACTGACGCCAATTTCCTTGGCAATCAATTTGTACGTGCTCTCCGATGTGATCTTCCCCAGCGCGATGGCGCGCACGATCATGGTGATGGTCTGATTGCCGGAATTGCCGCCAACGCCAGCAACAATCGGCATCAGGGCAGCCAGCGCCACCAGTTTTTCGATCGAATCCTCGAAGAGACCGATCACGCGCGAGGCAATAAAGGCGGTGACAAGATTGACGGCAAGCCATGTCCAGCGGTTACGCACACTTTTCCATACGGGCGCGAATAAATCTTCTTCCTCACTCAGACCGGCATGGCTGCGCACCTCCAAATCCGCTTGTTCACGCATGAAATCGATGACATCATTGACAGTGACCCTGCCCAGCAATTTTTTGTCGGCCGCAATCACCGGCGCGGAGACGAGATCATAGCGCTCGAATGCCTGGGTAGCCTGATCGGCATTGTCATCGGGGTGAAAGGTAACCGTTTCACGTAACATGACGTCACTGACGATTTTCTCGGGGTCATTTACCAATAGCTGGTTCAGCAATAGCACGCCCTGAAGCCGCTCCTCACGATCCACGATGAATAACTGATCCGTATGATCCGGTAATTCTCCCAGGCGACGCAGATAACGCAAGGCAACCTCGATACGGACATCCTCGCGCACCGTGATGACATCAAAATCCATCAGTGCGCCGACAGATTCCTCGGGATATGACATGGCCGCGCGCAATTGATTGCGCTCTTCCATCGGCAGCGCGTGAAACACGCCTTCGATAACATCATTGGGGAGATCCGGCGCCAGATCGGCAATTTCATCGGCATCCAGTTGCTCGGCGGCAGCGACCAGCTCATGATTCTCCATGTCGTCAATCAACGTCTTCCGGACGGCATCCGAGACTTCGAGCAAGACCTCGCCGTCACGTTCACTGCTGACCATGCTCCACAGAATTAACCGGTCTTCCAGCGGCAGGGCTTCCAGAATGTGGGCAATATCCGCCGGGTGCAGTTTGTCCAGCATATTTTGCAGGCTGGCAAGATTCTGTTTCTGCACAATCGAATTGGCAAGAGGATGACGCTGATCTTCCTGTAAACGCACCAGACCATCCACCAGCTTATATTTATGAAGCAGGTAAATGACTTTCTGCAGTTTTTCTTCCAGATTTGTGTGCGGGTTTTCCGGATTCTCTTCGGTCATGGCTGGCGCAATATGATGGCGTTTCGAGTTAGGGTGCGTTGCTTGATTGTTTGCGCAGCAGGTCTGCGAGGCGTGCGCGTGCGGCGGCGTTTGATACCGATCTTATCATGGAACCCTGGCCGTCTGCATGCGCTTCTCGATGATGCGGGTTTTGTTGAGTAGTCTGGGGCTGTTGCGGTGTTTGTCATAATAGCGTGGGTTGGGGATCATGGCGGCGAGTAATGCCGCCTGTCTTGCGGACAACGCGGAGGCAGGCACGTTGAAATAGTGACGCGCGGCTGCTTCGGCGCCGAATACGCCATCGCCCCATTCGATCATGTTCAGATACAGTTCGAGAATACGCTGCTTGGATAAAAGCTGTTCGAGCATGAGTGTAATGAGCGCCTCCTGTAACTTGCGCCCCAGTGTTTTCTCGCTGGACAGCAAGAGATTTTTGGCCAGTTGCTGGCTGATCGTCGAACCACCCGCTGCCCATTTGCGCTGTTCGAGATTTTTTTTCCAGGCAATTTCCATCGCATCGAAATCGAAACCAGGATGTTGCATGAAGCGGGCATCCTCGGACGCAACGACAGCCTTTTTCAGATGACCGGATATCTGCTCATAGGGAATCCAGCGCTGTTGCAGACTTGCCTGTATATTCTGCTCGCGCAGTTGAACCAGCCGTTGCTGCATGAAGGCGCTGGTCGCAGGATTGTACGTGCGCCAGTAAACGACATGCAGTAAAAACCAGCTCTGGAAGAATATTACGCCAAGCAGCAGCAGGCCAACCAGCCGCGATACCCACAGACTGAACGCGGTGTTGGTTTTTTTCGGCGTTGGCAGCGGTTTTCTGGTGCTGCTCACAAGGCATGTGATTGCGCTTGCCTGACCTGCCGGATAACGGTTTGCGTTTCAGGCCGGATGCCGCGCCACAAAAAGAAGGATTCCGCTGCCTGTTCAACCAGCATACCGGTACCATCGGCGATCTGTCTGGCACCTTCATTCCGGGCAAACCTGAGAAAAGGCGTCAATTGCTGAGCATAGAGCATGTCGTAAGCCAGCAGCGTATCCGTGAATATTGCTGGCGGTAGCGGTGGCAGTTGATTCTGCAGACTGGCGGAGGTGGCATTGATGATGATATCAAAGCGCTCACCGCTGAAATCCAGGAAATGCCCCGCCTCGATCCTGCCGTGCCCGATGAATTGCTGCGCGAGTTGCCGCGCCTTATCCGGAGTGCGGTTGGCGATGGCCAGCAGCGCGGGGTTTGTTTGCAGCAGGGGCAGCATGACGCCATGCGCAGCGCCTCCCGCGCCCAGTAAAAGCAGGCGTTTATTCTGCAACAGGAGATTCAGATTGATTTCGATATCGCGTACCAGACCGGCGCCATCGGTATTGTCACCGAGAATAGCGCCATCCTGTTCAAACCTGAAGGTATTGACCGCCTGCGCGCTGGCCGCGCGTTCCGTCAGGCGCGTTGCCAGCGTGTAAGCCTCAAGCTTGAAGGGAACCGTGATGTTCATGCCCTTGCCGCCAGATTGGTGAAATATGTCAACGGTTTGCTTGAATTGATCCAGCGGCGCGAGGATGGCCTCGTAGCGCATGATTTGTTCGGTTTGCAGGGTAAATTGCGCATGGATGAAGGGGGATTTGCTGTGCTGGATGGGGTTGCCGACGACGGCATAGCGATCCATTGATGATGCAATGGCGGTCATTCGCTGAACAATTTGTCGGAACGGGCAAATACCCAGGTGCGGGTAATGTGCAGAATATCGGTATCACGGCGAATGTCTTCGGGAAAAGGGGCGAATCCGTTGCGTGCCGCCAATCTGACAATATTGACGGCAGCTTCGTCCAGTACCGGCATGTTGGATGAGCGGTCGATGCCAATTGATTCCAGGCTGCCATCCGCACGAATGCCAACTGTCAGCTGCAGGCTGCCGTAGAGTTTTTCCCTTCTGGCGGCTTCCGGGTAATTCAGATTGCCGATACGCTCCACCTTGAGGCGCCAGTCTTCCAGGTAACGCGCAAAACGGTATTCTCGTGTACGCGCACCGATGAATCTTCGCTTGGGACGCTTCTGGTAAGCTTGATGTTCACGGGCAATTTCTGCCTCCAGCTGTGCAATTTCACGGCTGCGTTGCAGCAGATCGGCTTTGTCCAGCGGTTTGGGCGGCAGGTTCTCGCTCACCTGCGCGTCGGGCGCCGGTTGTGTTATCTGGGGCGTGCTGCTGGCGGCGGCCAAAAGCTTGCGCGTCTCGGCTTCCAGGCGAGCCGTTTTTTGCTCGACCACGGTGAGTGCTTCCTGTGGCTTTGCTTGTGGAATCACGGGGAAGGGCGTTTTGGCATGACGATCCTTATCGACATTTCCGCCACCGTCCAGATTGGTTTGCGCCAACCGCTCGGCATCAAGCGGTTTGAATACGGAACGGCTGTTTACCAGAACCACATCCATTGATTTGGTGATTTTGCGCAATGTCGGCTCATTCTGTGCGGGCGCAAATCCAAACAGAATGGCGGTGTGCAGCACCATGGAAATCAGCAGCGCAAAATACAGCGCCAGATTCCGAAGAGACAGGACGGGAGTATGAATGGCCGTGTGCAACATAAACGTTAGTGTTCGTTTTTGCCAATAAAGCTGGCAACCAGCGAACGTTCGATCAAATCAATGTGTGATATTTCCAGCCTGACCGATGTGCCGGAAGGCAGATTCGGTAAAGAGGGCACACGGGCAGTCAGCGGCAGGCGGTCGAATTTTACCAGATTCTCCTTGATGACAGTCCCGTCAGCTTCACTGATTGCTTCCTGCTGCAACCAGCGCAGGCACCAGTAACGCTCCATGCCGCGCTGAAACTCGGCATAGGTTGCGTAAGTGATCTCAAAATCACGCATTGCGATCAGAATGGCATCACTTTCTTTCGTGTAAGCGGGGGCGGTGCCGGAAACCATTGCAATCAGTTGGCGCTGGTTGATCAGGTCAACATAGCGGCGCATCGGTGAGCTGCTCCAGGCATATTGCGCTACGCCCAGCCCCTGGTGCGGCGCGGGCGAGAGACTCATTCTGACCTTGCCATTGCCTTTGCTGCGATAAATGCCGGCGATACCCATCTCGGCAAGCTGGCGACCCCATTCGGCGTTGGTGAAAATCATCAATTCCGAGACAACCTTGTCGATGGGGGCGCCACGGCGACGTTCAGTAATCGTGACGCGATCATTTTCGACCGCAAAACTATAATCAATCTGATTGACCTGATTATCCTGTTCCTTGCCGCGCAGCTTTTCCTGTTTGCAGGCAAATTGCCATAGCAGCTTTAGTTCGTGAGCATAGGGATAATCCAGCCGACCGGCTCTGAGCGTCTCTTCGTTGAATAACGGTTCCAGTTGATCATGCCGCAAATTGTCAGCGATCATGATTGTTTCGATGCGGTTGAAGGTATCCGTGACGGTAAAATCGTCAGCCACGTTCAGATAAAGCGAGAGTGCCGGACTGTGTTGCGCTGCGCCCAAAGTGTATTGCTGAATGATGCTGTCCGGCAGCATCGTGATTTTGTTTCCGGGCAGATAAACGGTTGAGAGTCGCTTGGCTGCAATTCTGTCGAGTGGAGAATCAGGTTCAACACCCAATGCCGGCATGGCAATGTGAATACCAATCCGAAAACCGCCATAGGGCAATGGCGTAACGGAAAACGCATCGTCGTATTCGGTCGTGGTGGCATCATCAATGCTGAAGGCAGTTACTTCGGCAGCCGGCAGTGTTGCCGGATCATTTCGGGCAAATGCCGTTGCTGCCGGATCAAACGCGGTGCCCTGCGGAAAATATTCAAACAGAAACTGGTTGAAGTGATAATCATGCGTTGACGGGATAGCGCCACAACGTTCCAGCAGTTTGGGCACAGTCAGCCCGGTTTCCTGGCAGGCAGTCTCGATCGCTTTCCATTCGATCGTATTCTTGTCCGGATGATAGAGCAGGTTGTCCAGGCGCGGCGTGAAGTTGTCTGGTAGCTCAAATGCGGTCAACTGGCGGACATAACTTGTCTGTATTTCAAGCGCCAGCCGTTTTTTTTCACGGCCGGCCAATGCGGCCTGCAGAATTTCTGGCGGCGCGGCCAAGTAGCGGCCACAGCCTCTTTTATGAAAATGGATGGGATTATTGTTAAGCAGCATCAGAACAGTGGCGGTTTCCACTGGTTTCGGCGCGTGGCCGAAGTAATCCTCTGCCAGTTCCTGTGCGGAAAAATCAGGTTTTCCCGTGCAGTATTCCCACAGAAACATAACGTCCAGCTCGTCCATCATCGCCTGTGCCTGCTGCATGAATTCGGCCAGTGGCGGCGCATCAAATCGCAGAAAAATAGACGCCGCTTTTATTTTTGAGCGTTTGCCATGCGTGGCTTCAATTTGCAGCGAGGTGGTGTTGTCGGCCAGAATGCTGCCAACCTTGAAAACACCGGCTTCTTCATAAAATACGTTCACTGAAAAAATCCACAAGATAAATCGACAGACATACCGATCGGCAGGTCTGAGCAACTGCCCGGGGCAGTCAAGAAATAGGGTGGTTCATGTTAACATATTGCGGTTGGCTCCAAAAAATTCAAATTTTCCTGGTTGTATTTCATTCAACATTCCGGTTCTCCAATGGTTAAAACTCGTTTTGCTCCCAGTCCCACAGGATATCTTCACATTGGTGGCGCACGCACCGCGCTGTTTTCCTGGGCATTTGCCCGCAGGCAAGGGGGGAAATTTGTTCTGAGAATCGAAGATACGGATCGTGAACGCTCAACCCAACCCTCCGTACAGGCGATTCTCGATGGTCTGGCATGGCTTGGGCTGGATTATGACGAAGGCCCGCATTACCAGATGGCGCGCCTCGATCGCTATCAGGGAGTGGCCGAACAGTTATTGAAACAAGGTCTTGCCTATCACTGTTATGCCAGCCGGGAAGAACTGGATGCGTTGCGCGAACAGCAACGCGCAGCCGGGTTGAAACCGCGTTACGATGGCCGCTGGCGCGACAGTCAGCAAACACCGCCTGCCAATGTTGCGCCGGTGGTGCGCTTCAAAACCCCGCTGGAGGGGCATGTCACCTTCAATGATCTGGTCAAGGGAAAAATTGCCGTTGCCAACCATGAGCTTGATGATCTGGTGCTGATGCGCAGCGATGGTACGCCCACCTATAATTTCGGCGTGGTGCTTGACGATCTCGATATGGGCATTACCCATGTCATTCGTGGCGATGACCACGTCAACAACACGCCGCGCCAGATCAATATTCTCAAGGCGCTGGGCGCACCCATTCCGCAGTACGTGCACGTGCCGATGATTCTCGGCGCAGATGGCGAACGTCTGTCCAAACGGCATGGCGCGATATCGGTGTTGCATTACCGCGATCAGGGGTATCTGCCGGAAGCATTATTGAATTATCTGGCGAGACTCGGCTGGTCGCATGGTGATGAGGAAATTTTCAGTCGTGAACAATTGATCGAGTGGTTTGATCTGTCCGCGATCAGTCATTCACCGGCGAGATTCAACGAAGAAAAACTGGCGTGGTTGAATGCGCATTATCTAAAGGTTGCGGACGATGAGCGGCTCGTACAGCTGCTCCTGCCTTTTTTGCAGGAGAGAGTCTGTGAAATACCCAACGCAGATGTTTTGCCAGGCATTGTCAATTTGCTCAAAGAGCGGGTGAACACGCTGGCGGAGCTGGCAGATGCTTCGGTCTATTTTTTTCGAGCGATCGAACCCCCACAGGAACTGAAATCACAATACTTCAAGCCGGAAATCCGGTCAGTCATGGCGTATCTGCTCGATCGCTTCACCGCAATCGAATGGCAGCCGGAATCGATTCATGCCGAAATCAAGCAGGCGGTCGTTCATCACGGTCTGAAATTTCCAGCCGTGGCCATGCCATTGCGTCTGATGGTGACCGGTGAAGTCAAAACACCAGCGATCGATGCGGTTCTGGAGTTGATCGGTCAGGCAGAGACCTTGCGCCG
>JAVVEX010000071.1:0-10417 GCA_032251195.1 Nitrosomonas sp. | reverse complement strand
CGCCCGTGAACTGGCCAGACGCCGAGCCAAAGTCGAACACGTGTTTCGGGATATTAAAATCCGCTTTGGGTATGCCAGGAATCGCTATCGCGGCCTGGCCAAAAACGCCGCCCGATTGACCTTTTTGACTGCCATTGCCAATGTCATTCGCGGCGATCGATATGAACATCGACGCCTTAGTGCGTCTGGAATTTGAAAACAAGCCGATAAATGGACTTGTTTTCGGGGGACAACGGCTGTTTTTGATGAAAAATCAACGTTACTATTTCAAATATTGACCAAATTTTGAACCACTACTGGTCGGAACGTTAGTTTTTCAGAGGTTCCTTAAGTGTATTTAGTAAATTGTCACCGTAAATTGCGTAAATTGGATGTAGGTGCCGAACACGCGGTCCCAGAGCGAAAGATTGAAGCCGAAATTGCTGTTGGCCTCGTTGTCTTGCACCGAGTGATGCACGCGGTGCATGTCCGGCGTCACCACGAGCAGCCGCAGCACCCGGTTCAATCCCTGCGGCAGGCGCACATTGCCGTGGTTGAACATGGCCATGGCGTTCAATACCACCTCGAAGATCACCACCGCCACCACCGGCGCGCCCAGCACTACGATGGTAGCGAACTTGATGAGCATGGAGAAGATGATCTCGATAGCGTGAAAACGCGTGCCGGTGGTGACATCGAAATCCAGATCGGCGTAATGTACGCGGTGCAGGCGCCAGAGGGTGGACAGGGCATGGAACAACACGTGTTGCAGACAGATAATGAAATCCATCGCGACCACCGCCAGCGGAAAGGTAATTTCGTAATAATTGAGCAGGCCCCATCCATTCTCGGTGGCGAAGGCCGCCACGCCCACGGCAGCGGCGGGAAAAAGCAACCGAAGCATGATGCTGTTCAGGAACACAAGCTCCAGGTTGTTGACCCAGCGCACGGCCTTGAACACCGTCAGGGCGCGGGGCGAGGATTTCCCACAGTGCCATCACGGCGAGCACGCCGAAAAAGAAACCAGGGCGAATGGCCGACTCATGTCGCATCACAAATTCAGAAAGTGACATGGGATAGGCCTCGAGTTATTCAGGCGAATAATAGAACGCCGCTTTGCTGTATTCAAGCGATTATTAGTCCTAAAACCACGCAGCTTAAACTGTGTCGCTTGAACGGTGTCAGTTCCGGCAAGACCGAATGACAGGCAGCGCACTGTAAGCCCGTCTGGCGTGCCATACCTGGCACAGCATGGGTGTTAGCTGAAATCAATCATCCAACAAATCCTATAATACCGATGCGAAACATGATTTTCATTTACCTCTAAGTGAGCGCCGAATCGAAATCTCTTTCACCAGCACATAAATAGCTGGAAAAATAATCAACGTCAGTATCGTGGCCGTGACCATGCCACCAACCATCGGAGCTGCAATACGTCGCGTGATCTCAGAACCAGTACCCGTGCTCAGCATGACCGGCAGCAAGCCCAGGATGCTGCCCGCGATGGTCATCATCACTGCGCGTATCCGCGTTACTGCGCCTTGTGCCACTGCGGCATAAAGATCGTCCACCGTGACTTTCTCACCAGCGGCATGACGTTTCCTGGTAACGGATTTGAACGCTTGATCAAGAAATTCCAGCATCACCATGCCGGTTTCCGCTGCAACTCCTGCTAAACCGATGAAGCCTACGACTGCCGCGATACTCATGTTGTAACCGAGCCAATACATCAGCCAGATACCGCCGACTACAGAAAAAGGCACCGACAGCATCACGATCAAGGTTTCGGTCAGGCGGTTGAAGTTTAAATAGATCAGCACGAATACGATCAGCAGCGTAAGCGGCACCACCACTTTCAATTTCTCGGTTGCGCGCTGCATATACTCAAACTGGCCACTCCAGGCGACATAGTAGCCGGGTGGAAACTGCACCTGCTCAAGGACGGCCTGCTGTGCATCCGCGATATAGCCACCAATATCACGCTCACGGATATCGACGAAAATATATGCGGACAACAGCGCATTCTCGGTACGGATGGCCGGTGCGCCCTGTACCAGTTTGATTTGCGCGAGCTGGCCGAGGGGAATCATCGCCCCGCCCATGGTGGGGACCAGTACCTGCGTGGCAATGGCTTGCGGGTCGCTGCGCAGTTCGCGCGGATAGCGCACAGTCACCCCATAGCGCTCGCGGCCTTCCACGGTGGTGGTGATCGTTTCCGCACCCAGCGCGGCCGAAATGACTTCCAAAAAATCACCAACCGCCAACCCATAACGAGCCAGCGCCATGCGATCGGGTTCGATATCGAGATAATAGCCGCCCGTGGTTCGCTCCGCATAAACGCTGCTGGTACCTGGTACGGTTTTGATGGCCATCTCGATCTGTTTGCCTAATTTTTCTATTTCACTCAGATCGTTGCCGAATACCTTGATGCCGACCGGTGTCCGTATGCCGGTTGCCAGCATGTCAGTCCTGTTCTTGATCGGCATAGTCCAGGCGTTACTGAACCCCGGTATTTGCAGCGCCTGATCCAGTTCGGCGATCAGTTTGTCTAGGGTCATCCCAAGGCGCCATTCGCTTTCCGGTTTCAGGTTGATGATGGTTTCGGTCATCTCCAGCGGCGCCGGGTCGGTAGCGGTATTGGCGCGCCCGGCCTTGCCGAATACCGAGGCTACTTCCGGAAAGCTCTTAATAATTTTGTTCTGCGTCTGCAGGGTTTCCGCAGCTTTTGTGACCGAAATACCCGGCAAGGTGACAGGCATATAAAGCAACGTGCCTTCATTGAGTGGCGGCATGAATTCGGTGCCAAGTCTGAGCACCGGATAAATAGTCAATGCCAACACCGCGATAGCCACCACCAGAATGCTTTTTTTCCATTGAATCACCCAGGGAATCATCGGCTGATAAAGCCGGATCATCAGCCGGCCAAGCAGATTGTCCTGTTCACGTGGAATACGTCCCCGGAGTAACAGCAGCATCAGTGCTGGCACCAGGGTAATGGAAAGCAGCGCCGCGCCGGCCATGGCAAAGGTCTTGGTTAAGGCCAGCGGCTGAAACAGACGTCCTTCCTGGTCCTCCAGCGTGAAAATCGGCAAAAATGATGCCGTAATGATCAGCAGGCTGAAGAACAATGTTGGGCCGACTTCCTGGCAGGCGGCAATAATAGCGTTCATACGCGCTACGGCAGGCGCCTGCGGATCAAGCTGCGCAAGATGTTTATGCGCATTTTCCATCATGACGATAGCAGCATCGGTCATCTCGGCAATGGCGAGCGCAATGCCCGCCAGACTCATGATGTTGGAATTGATACCCAGATGAAACATGACGATGAAAGCGATGAGCACACCGATCGGCAGCATAATGATCGCCACCAGGGCGCTGCGCACATGCATGAGAAAAATGGCACTCACCAGCGCCACGATAATCACTTGTTCGATCATCACTTCGCTCAGCGTTGTAATGGCGCGCTCGATCAGTTCGGAACGGTCATAGACCGGTTCAATCGTGACGCCTTCTGGCAGACCTGGTTTAAGTTCATCGATTTTTGTTTCGATGTTGCGAATGACGTCGAGCGCATTCTCGCCATAACGCGCAATGGCGATTCCTGACACAGCCTCGCCTTCACCATTGAGTTCAGTGATGCCTCGGCGCTCGGTGGGTGCCAGCTCAACGCGGGCGACATCGCGCAGCAACACCGGTTTGCCCTCATGCGCCTTGACGACCAGGTGCTGCAGGTCGCTGATACTGCGCAGATAGCCTCTACCGCGCACCATATATTCGGTTTCGGTCAGCTCGATTACCCGTCCGCCTACATCACGATTACTCTGAGCGACCACATCGATCACCGTTTTTAGAGGGATGCCATAGGCTTGCAACCGGCGGGGATCGACCGTGATCTGGTAGGTTTTCTCAAACCCGCCTACGCTGGCGATTTCCGAAACACCTTCTGCTGAAACCAATTGATAGCGCAAGAACCAGTCCTGAAGGCTGCGCAACTCATCCAGCGTGCGCTCTTTGGCGGTAACGACATATTGATAAACCCAGCCAACCCCGGTTGCGTCGGGACCGAGCGCAGGTCGCACATCCTTGGGCAACTGGTTGGCAGCAAAGCTCAGGTATTCCAACACCCTGGAACGCGCCCAATAGATGTCGGTGCCATCTTCAAAAATAACATAGATAAACGACACCCCAAAAACCGATAAACCACGTACCACTTTCGATTTGGGCACACTCAGCATGGCCGTGGTCAGTGGATAGGTAATCTGATCCTCCACTACCTGCGGCGCTTGTCCGGGATATTCGGTATAGACGATAACCTGCACATCAGATAAATCAGGAATGGCATCGACCGGTGTTTTCCACACTGCATAAGCACCCCAGGCAGCAATGGTGAACGTCGCCAGCAATACCAGAAAAACGTGACGCACCGACCACTCGATGATCTTGCCAACCATTTCAGTGTGCTCCGTGTTGGCTGGTGACAGCATTGACATCCACAGGCTGAATGGCAACAATGACATATTCTCCGGCTGTTTGCTCGATGACTGCAAAAGCCACCTGCTGGCCAGGCTTCAATGAACGAAGCAATGCTGGATCATTCACCCGAAAATCCATCAGCATCCCAGGCCAATTAAGGCTGGCGATCGGGTCATGCGCCAGCGTGACCGTTGCGTGGGTAAAATCAATCGCTTTAATATTACCTTCGCCTTGATGCCTTTGGAATCGCGCTTCCTTGTTCTCCGTAACGGCTTCAGCATGTGGTTTCTCGCCTGGAGGGTAATGACCAAAACCACTCAGCGCGGCCTTGAGGTTGCTTTCTGCATCGATCAGAAAATTTGCCTTGACTACGACTGTCTCCCCTGCTTCCAGCCCTCCCAGCACCTCGACATAGCCATCAGCATGCATGCCGAGTTTGACCGTGCGCGGCTCGTATCGGCCTTCGCCAAGATCAACTAACACTAATTGCCGCGCGCCTGAATCAAGCACCGCCGAATCGGAAATGGTCAGCACCTTATCGTTAGTATGAAAAGAGGCAAGCTCAACACGCGCGTACATGGCGGGTTTGAGTAATCTCTGCTCGTTGGATAGCTTGATGCGCACGATGGCGGTACGGGTTTCGGGCGTAATCATAGGGTAAATGAAATCAACTTCACCGTTGAATACTTTGTCGGGATAGGCGTCAATCCGGATGGTTGCTTTCTGGCCAGGATGAATCATATCCAGATCCTGTTCGAATACATCTGCCAACACCCATACGCTGGATAAATCGGCAATTTGATAGAGCACATCTCCCGGTGCAAAGTGTTTTCCTTCCACGGATGGTTTTTCCAGCACAACACCATTTGCTTTAGAGCGTAGCGTGATATAGTCTCTGGCCGTACCTTCACGTTGCAACTGCTGCAATTCTGTTTTCGAAATATCCCAGTTGCGCAATCGCTGCAAAGTACTTTCAACCAGTCTTTGCATCTCAAGCTGAACATGCTGGTCACTGTCGGAAACCATGCGCAGGCCTTTCATGGCAATAATATATTCATGCTGTGCCGCGATCAGTTCCGGGCTGTAAACATCCATCAGTGCTTGTCCCTTTTTAACTGTCTGGCCAGTGGTATTAACATAGAGTCGTTGAATCCACCCTTCGAACTTGGTCACCAGGGTATGCAACTTGCGCTCATCCGGCTGGATGGTTGCTACCGCCCTGACAGTACGGACAAGTTGGCGCAATACGGCTGTTTCGGTGCGTACTCCCAGCTTCTGGATTTTTTCGGTACTGATCGTGATCGTGGAATCACCGAACGATGGTTCTTCGTCTTCATAAACAGGGATATAGTCCATCCCCATCGGATCTTTTCTGGGCACGGGCGAGGTATCCGGCATTCCCATTGGGTTGCGGTAATAAAGTATCTTCCTTTCTTTTGCCGCTGTTATGCCGGGCGCATTATGCACTGCCGGGCCAGATTGCTTGCTGCCCCACCAATAGCCTGCTGCGAGCGACAGTATGATCAGCGTAATCATGGTGATCATGTTAACGAGCCTCATCACAAACTCCTGTCAGTGTTGATAAGCAGATTCATGGGCGGATTTACCGGTAAGCAGATCGATTTCCGCAAGTGCTTTGTTGTAATTGGCGATCGCTGTCATTCGTTTGATTTCGAAATTGAATACCGCCATCTGGCTATCAAGCAGTGTCAGAAAATCGACCCGGTTCACCTTGTAGGCAGCCAGTGCCGACTCAACCGTCAGCCTGGCCTGGGGCAGGATGGTTGTTCGATACAACCGAACCGATTTGAGATTTTGCTCGGCCGTGGCCACCTGTTGACGCAATTGCGCGGCAATCTCGTTACTTTGCGCCTGGTATAGATCCAATGCCTGGTAGTGCCGCGCCTGTGATTCCGCAATACGGGGTTCTATTTTGTTGCTGCGCCACACGGGTAAATTAATCGCCACAGTCATCGTGACCATGTCGGGGCGGCGGCGACCGTCCAGCATGTTGTCACGTTGCCCATACGACAAACGCACGTCGAAATCCGGGTAATATTCTTTATGCGCCAATTCCAGCGCTTTTTTGTTGCGCGCCACCAGGCTTTGCAATGCCAGTAATTGCGGACGCTGCATCAGCGCCCTCTCCCGCAATGACTCCAGATTCAGGGAGGCTTCGTGCATGTACAGCGGCTCCGTGACCAGCACCCCAGTATTATTGCGAGTGCTGCGACCAAGCGTGCGAATGATCTCGGCTTCGAGCGCAGGCCGTTCGCGTGCCAGTTGGAAAAGGTCATCCTGAATTCTGGATACTTCGGTCTGCGCCCTGAAGGCATCAACCTGATTACCCATTCCCGCTGCGTAGTGATCCACCGCCAGGTGGGTAAAATCTTCCAGGATCAATTTGTTCTTCTCGACCAGCCTGGTTATTTCGAGTGTCAGTCCCAGGTCGAAATAGGCCACCTTGAGATCGCGCACTACGCGATTTATTGTTTCCTGATAACCGTAATCGATCGCTTCCGCATCCTTGCTGGCGACCCCCTTGCGCAGCTCCAATTTTCCCGGAAAAGGAAAACGCTGCGACAGGCCAATCATTTTCATGGTCATATCCTCACGATTGAATGGCGAGGATGCCAGGGGCGCATTGATCACCCCTGCTTCCAGCATGGGATCGTCGAGTGCCGCCGCAGGCGCGATGCGTTGGCGGGCAGCGTCATATTCCCGCTGCGCGGCAAGAATTTCAGGATTGTTTTCAAGTGTCTCCGTGATCAATGCCGCCAGGCTACGGTAACCATGACTGCCTTCATCAGCCAGGGAAATAGTCATTTTTGATTCAGACGTTGCCCACGTTGCAGTGATTGCATCTCGCCTATCGCTTCCACCATATACGTACATCGGAACAAGTATCGCGGTTAATGCCGCCAGAGCAGTAGCGCGGACAATCATGGCAACGCCTGTTTGACGTAGCCAAGGATTGATCTTATCTGCAATAACAATGACAATGCACTCAATGAAACCGAGTGTGTTGTTTTGTGTTTTCTTGCGACAGACCAGAAAGGGAGGCCGTGGATAGATTCCAGAAAAAATAAAATTATTTGCGATGCTGCAGAAGAATACGAACACAGCGACCTCCGAAGAAAATATACGGAATTACATTTTGCGTGTTATTTGGGATAAAACGGAGTGCCATCCAAAGGCTAAACCCCAGGAAATTGGGCATCCGGTTCAACAGCAGGCATTCATTTCATCCGGCGAACCGGGGCTGAATTGAATACCCGGTCGAGAATTGTCAGATTATTGGTGGGCGGTATGACTGCTTAGGAACGTGTGAGGTAAATTCTGTGGCCGGAAGTAAAATGTTGGCCTGATCGTTTTGCGATACGGGAACAATATTGCTGAATACCAGTGCCACGTAGCTGATTTTGCAAAGCAGATCATTGCATTGAAAATTTGACGATTCGTCATTGATTGCAGTGTCCTGCAGTGGATCATGGCTATCCTGAACGTGCAGCATTACATCGGCATCTGTAGTCAGATCAGATCTTGCGGAGGAAGATCCATCCTGCCCACATTTTAATAAAGAGGATTTGTTATTGATCGAAACCGTTGCATCCTGTTTGAAGGATCGTTCTGTTGATTCCAGCGCCCTCAGATTTGCGCATAATGAAATAACAGCAGCCATGGTTCCCTCCACCGGGAGCCAGAGCATTATCAACAGTAACAGTATCTGCTTGTGATTGCACATTATCCGGGCAGTATCAATCAGAACATCCGGCCAGTCAAGGGCATCTCTAAAAATCCATATTTCGTTACAATACGTCGTTATTCACAATAAATATCTCCTGACATATCAATCATATGCTGCGTCAATATTTCTTGTTCTTGTCTTGCTTAAACTTCTGAATTTTTAAAGGCACCCTCAAATCATAATAGCCTCTTTCACGTTGGCTATATGGCCTTGATGGCGGTTATGGCAAGAATGCTGCCTTTTTGCGTGATGTTGATGGCCTTGCTGCAACATTTGCCGGTAAGCCGGGAGAGCAGCAACTACGAAATATTGCGCAAGCGCCCAGGCACAGTGTTTTAAGAATCGTTCTGTATTTCAGCGCCTGCCATCGTACCAGATGGAAAGTCGTTTTTTGCTCTGCAAGGTACGCCAAGGACTCAGCAGCAGGCGAAATAACTGCGAGAATATTTCCTTGCTGCTGTAAAGTTCGACCTTTCTTGGGGAAGTTTCGATGGGGTGTTTCCGTAGAATGGTAAAAGCAAGCCGATGCGCGCGTCCCCATTTTTTCAGTTTCCGACTTAAATCAACCTCTTCTGCTGCATAAAGCGTCTGATTGAAACCACCTGTTTCACGAAAGGCCTTGGCATCACAGACGATCAATGCACCCGCCGCCCATTTGAACATAACTGACAGCATCGTCCAGAAGTGCAGCAGCCCTGCTGCCCACCATGGCAGATTTGGCATGTAAAGTGTGCTACCGGCACCAACATGCTTGCCTTGCGCGATCAGTTTGAAAATATCATCTACCAGTGCAGCGCTCAAGAGACAGTCTGCATCGAGAAATAACAGCCAGTCACCGCCGGCAGTATCGGCACCTGCTGCTCTGGCACGTGCGATCTGGTTGATTGGCTCAAAAACGACTCTGGCGCCCGCTGCTTTTGCCAGCGACGCAGTTTTGTCGGTCGAATTATTATCAACAACAATAACTTCGTGCGAAAAGCCATATGCACGATTGGCAGCAAGCGCTGCATCAACCGATTTGAGACACGGCACAATCAGCCGCTCTTCATTGAAAGCGGGAATGATGATCGAAACAAGCATCTTACCGTATGATTACTATGCGCATCACGCCTCAGGATATGAATGCTGAACTATGAAATATAAAAAGCATAACTCTCAAACCCGGATTATAACAATTTGCCATCATTCTTCCGGGTTTGATCGCCAGTGGCACTGGTGTTTGCGAATTAACGCATTGCGCAAGGATTTCTCATGGCGCAGGGGTTACGTGCTCCACAAGGGTTTTTCATGGCGCAGGGGTTTTTCATCGCACAGGGATTTTTGGCTGCACAAGGATTGGCGCGGAATGTTTTTTGAACGTCAGCGGTATACGCAGTCAACGCAGCCAGCATTCTGGAATTCCACACCAGTGGTTCGGTTGCCATCGGTGCCATCATACATAACTGAACCATCTCATCAAGATGGATCTGGTTCAGGCCTGCTCTATCCTTAGCCATGGAAACAAAATGTGGGTACGGTTTAGCAAAAGTTGGCTCAAACATACTGCCACTCTGATGACAGGTCTGGCAAGAAAGTCCATTGGTGCTGAGGCTTGTACTGTTATAAAGCTTTTTGCCATATTCCAGCAAGTCGGCCTGGTTACCCTGGTAAGGACGATAATTGGCTGGCCGGGTAATTCTGGCCGGATTGATTTTCATGCCCGCACAAGGATTGGATACGCAAGGATTGGATGCACAAGGATTTTTCATTGCACAGGGGTTCTTCATTGCGCAAGGATTTTTCATTGCACAGGGATTTGCCTGTGCACGTGGCGAGCAAGGGCGACACATCGATGAACAGGCTACCAACGACATACCCAAGGTAGCAGCCAGCAAACCACTTGAAACCAGCGCACTGGTTGTGCTTTTCAATTTAAATACAGTCATTGTTTTCCCTTTTATTCCATTATAAAAAATACAACTTAGAACTAACCGATATAAAATGCAGAACTTGGATGAACCAGTCCCATCCATTTAGTCGGGATAGTATCCGGATCCTTACATGCATATGATATTTTTTATTGTATTCAGCCCGGCGCTTTGTCGGCGCAAACGGAGAAAAACGGATATTCCCGAATGTTCTCAAATTCAAATTTGAGTTTTTAGGGTCTGTTGACATTTCACATAGGTAGCCACAGGTGTCCACATGCTATGGCCACCATACTTTCGTAATTTCGCT
>JAVVEX010000070.1:0-10638 GCA_032251195.1 Nitrosomonas sp. | reverse complement strand
TGGTATAGGAACCCCAATACTACGAGTTTGTTTCTATCTATTATATACTTACCTTGAAACGTCAACAGACCCTAGGGGAAAGAGATGCCCTATAGTGGCAATGAAACCTTTTTATGCGCATGGCCATAAAGATTCAGCTGCAATTCTGTTACCAGCGCGGGATGGCCCTGCAAATAAATCCGAATTCGCTGGATACCCCGTACATCCTTGCCCCCTGGCAAATAATCTGTAATTTGTTCTTGATTCAATTCGGGATGACTGACAAACTCAAGTCTTGCGCTGCCATGATCATCGGTACCAAACATACCAAAATCTGCTTCCGTATGACCAAAATCAATCATTAACCGATAAACCTTGTTAGCGTCGCCGCCGCTGATTTCGATTTCAAGTTCCTGGTGCGGTAATTCATCACTGGAACCATAATAAAATCTTATTTTTCCTTTCATTTTTCCTTGTCCCCGAGACCCCGGTTTGAACTACGCTCGTGGAAATATAAAACGGCAGCGTGATGAAAAAATTTAGCCCCATTATGCTATTTTTTCTAATATTTGCATATTGGTTGCCGTCGATTGGATATGAAAAGGGTCGCGGCGCTGAACGGCTACACCCAGCTGTAGCGGGTGGGTCATGCTTCGTCTTGTTTGGAACCCTAAACTGTTGTTTTCAGTTTTGTCCGGCTGAATCGGTAAAAAGCAAGCGTACCAAGCAGACCGGATAACAGGTGAACTCTTTTGGTGTTATTCATCACGCGGCGTTCAAGAATATTGACGTGGTGCTGGCTGCAAAGTGTTTCAAAATCGTACAGGGTGCACAGATGAATGTTGGGGGTGTTGTACCATTGATAAGGTAGTCCTTGCGTAACCGGCATGCGCCCGGACAATACCTGCAGGCGGTTCCGCCAGTAGCCAAAGTTGGGAAAGGAGACGATGCCTTCCTTGCCGACACGTAACATTTCTAGGATGATTTTTTCGGTGTTTTTCATGGCCTGCAACGTCTGAGACAGGATAACGTAGTCGAACGAGCCGGATTCAAAACTGGACAAGCCTGATTCAAGATCTCCTTGGATAACGTTAACGCCATTTTCAAAACAGGTCACTACATTTCTGGCGTCGATCTCCACGCCATAGCCATGCACCTGAAGATTGGCCTGCAGATAGCGCAATAACGCGCCGTCGCCACAACCAAGATCAAGCACATTCGATTTCGGTGTAATCCACGCGGCAATAGCGGCAAAATCCGGTCGGGCTATCGGTGAGGGATGTCTGGTGTGGGAGGAGGTGCTCTCGATAGAAGTATTCATGGGATTAAACGACGATATTGTTCATGTAGGCGCGTATCAGTTGGTGATAATATTCATCCTGCATCAGAAAGGAATCATGCCCATGGCTTGAAGGAATTTCGGCATAGCTGATATTGCATTTGTTGTCGAGCAGGGCTTTGACGATGCTGCGGGATCGTTCGGGTGGGAAGCGCCAATCCGAGCTAAAAGAAATTACCAGAAAATCCGCTTTGGCACGACTGAATGCCTGCGACAGATTGTCGTCGTATTGTGCTGCCGGATCAAAGTAATCGAGTGCCTTGGTCATCAGAAGATAAGTATTGGCATCGAAGCGATTGGAGAATTTATCACCCTGGTAGCGCAGATACGATTCAATTTCAAATTCGATGTCGTAATTGAACGAGAGCGAGCTGTTACGGAGTTCGCGTCCAAATTTACTGGCCATGGAGTCATCCGATAAATAGGTGATATGACCGAGCATGCGCGCCAGGCGCAATCCTCTTCTGGGCAGGGTATGATGCGAGTAATAGTCGCCACCATGGAAATCTGGATCCGTCAGGATGGCCTGCCTTGCAACATCGTTGAAGGCAATATTCTGGGCAGTTAACTTGGCGGCCGCAGCAATCACAATGGCGTTGCGCACCCTTTCCGGCGCGTTCAGCGCCAGTTGCATGGCTGACATGCCGCCAAGGCTGCCGCCAACCACTGCTGCAAAGTGATCAATCCCCAGTCGGTCTGCAAAGCGGATATAGGTTTCCGCCCAGTCATCGGTGGTAACGAGCGGGAAGTCCGCGCCGAAAGGTTTCCCAGTCTTGGGGTTCATGCTGGCTGGTCCGGTCGAGCCGTGACAGCCACCCAGATTATTGATGCCAATTACAAAATATTTTTCGGTATCAATAGCCTTGCCTGGGCCGATCATGTTATTCCACCAGCCGGTATTTTTAGGGTCATCAGCGTAGACGCCGGCGACATGGTGGCTGCCGGATAACGCATGACAAATCAGTATCGCATTGGATCTGGCGGCATTCAGTTTACCGTAGGTTTCGTAGGTAAGTGTGTAGCTGTCCAGTACCGCGCCACTTTTTAGACAGAGTGGCGTTTGAAACTGCATTTGTTCTGGTGCGACGATACCAATTGAATCCGAATCGTTCATGAAGGTGGTAGCAATGATTTTTTTGTAAACGTTGTAGGGTAACTTGGTATTAGATACCAGTTTATGGCTAGGGTCTGTTGACATTTCAGAAATAGATATTTAAAAACAATCACTTACAATTGCGGGAATAAATCGTAACCCACTGATACTGCAAGTGTTTTTATCAAATGTCAACAGACCCTAGGTTCAACTATTGAGTTTCTGCAACAGGTTATGAATCTTGTCGGATTCGGCCATTTTGAGAATTTTTTGTGTCAACGGTACGATATTGGGCAGATAGCTGCCGAGTATTTCACGTTTGATCGTCAATAATTGAGCAGGGTACATGGAAAATTGCTGTAATCCCATTCCGAGCAGCAGGCGAGTATAGCGCGAATCACCAGCCATTTCTCCGCAGACAGAAACTGGAATACCGGCTTTCGTGGCTAGTCTGATGGTACGTGCCAGTAGCCACAGAACCGCAGGGTGTAATGGGTCAAACAGATGCGCGACGGTTTCATCGACGCGGTCGATTGCAAGGGTGTACTGAATCAGGTCATTCGTGCCAATGGAGATAAAATCGAGCTTCCGCATGAATTGCTCAAGGCACAATGCGGCAGCCGGTATTTCAATCATGCAACCTATCTGGATATGTTGGTCAAACGGTTTTTTCTCGTCGAGCAGGCTTTGTTTGGCCAATTCGACCATGCGTAGTGTTTGATTGATTTCATGATCGCTGGAAAGCATGGGGATGAGGATGCGGGCACAACCATGTTTTGATGCACGCAAAATGGCGCGCAGCTGTACCAGAAACATGGCCGGTTCCGCCAGACTCATGCGGATGGCGCGCAAGCCGAGCGCAGGATTGACGGCGACGCGATATGTATTGTTGAGATTTTTGTCGGCACCGAGATCAAAGGTGCGAATGGTGACCGGCAGGCCGCGCATGCCTTTTACAACTGCGGAATAAGCAACGTATTGCTCTTCTTCGTCTGGCAGGTCGTCCCGGTTGAGAAATAAAAATTCACTGCGAAACAGCCCCACGCCCATTGCGCCATTTTCTCTGGCTTGCTCGGTTTCCTGGGGCAATTCGATATTGGCAAGTAATTCAATCGAGGTGCCATCGAGAGTGGCGGCGTTGAGTGAGCGGATACGCAGTAATTTCCGTTTTTCAAGCACCAGTTCATTTTGCTTCAGGCGATACTCAATGAGAATCTGCTCGTCAGGATTGACGATAACGATTCCCTGGCCGCCGTCAACAATCAGATAATCATCCTCGTAAATAAGCCGTTTGGCCTGCTGCATCGCTACGACGGAAGGAATATTGAGGCTGTGCGCAACAATGGCGGTGTGAGAAGCAGGCCCCCCCATATCCGTTACAAAAGCAGAAAACTGGTGTTGCTTGTATTGCATGACATCGGCCGGACTCAGGTCGCGTGCCACCAGAATACTGTCATTGTTGTGCTTTGGTGCTGGTGGTGTATATCCGGGATGACCGAGCAAAACTTTCAGTACGCGCTCGACAACCTGTATTACATCGGTCTTGCGCTCGCGCAGGTAGGCATCTTCTATCTCCTCGAACTGTGCGATCAGTACATCCATCTGCTGTGAAATTGCCCACTCCGCATTGCAATGTACTTTGGCGACGTTTTCCATGGCAGCTCTGGAAAGCGTGGGATCATCCAGAATCATTTGGTGGAGTTCAAGAAAGGCATTAAGCTCAGCCAGTGCTAACCCTTGTGTGGTGTGGTCCTGCAGGTTTTTCAGTTCCTGCCGTACCGCAGCGAAGGCATTTTCCAAGCGAGTCAATTCCGCATCGATCTGATTGGCGGGAATTAAATAGTGTGGGACATTGAGCGTGGCTGTTGAGGCCAGATGTGCATGCCCAATTGCAATTCCGACGGACACGCCTACGCCATGAAGGATAAAGCTCATTCTGCTTCTCCGAAGTAGTCGTCTACCAAAGCGCTAAGTGCTTCCATCGCAGGAATTTCATCCTTGCCGTTGGTTTCCAGTTCAACTGTCGTGCCCTGACTTGCCGCCAACATCATGACGCCCATAATGCTTTTTGCATTGACTTTGCGCTTGTTCCGCGACAGCCATACCTCGCAGTTAAACTGCGAGGCAAGCTGCGTCAATTTGGCGGAAGCGCGCGCATGTAATCCCAGTTTGTTACGTATCGTGAGTGTTCTGGTCTGCATGTAATTCTTGGGGTGGAGGTATGTGGAATATGCCCGTCTGGCCACCTGAAAGCGCTTTGTCCATCATTTCCGCTAACGGCTTATCCTGGTACTGGATCGCTCTTAACAGCATGGGTAGATTGAGTCCGGACAGGCATTCCACCTGGCCGCACCGAATCAGCTTGCTGGCAATATTAGCCGGAGTGGCACCATAGAGATCGGTCAATATTAACACGCCACCGCCCTGATCGAGCTTAAGCAGAATTTCCTGTAAATTCGAGATTTCCGTATCCGGATTTGCTCGCGGCGTGATCGTGTAATTGACCAGTTGCGAAGGCAGTTTGCCAAGAATATGTTTGATGCAGTCAAGAAAACTGCTGCCAAGCGGTTGGTGTGTGACGATTAATATTCCAATCATGTTAATGAAACCGCCCTGTTTGAATACCATTGCAATATATTCTAGCATTAACCCATTCCATCGCTTGCCAGATTGCCTCCGGATAAGCTTGCCGCTAATCGCCTGATTTTTGTTATAATGCCCCGGTATGTACGGGTGGGCTTATCGAGCCCATTTTTTATTTGTGGCGGGGTTATGTTGCTATTTGAGTTACTCGAACCAACCTTGGCGGGAATGGGGTATGAGCTTGTTGAGGTTGAACAGCTATCATCCGGCAAGCTGTTGCGCGTGTTCGTGGATAAACCGGATAGCGGTATTACGCTGGATGACTGCGTTGCTGTCAGCAATCATCTGGCGCAACTGCTGGCTGTTGAGAATATCGCCTATAGCCGTCTGGAAGTGTCTTCACCCGGACTGGACAGGCCTTTGAAGAAAAAGGCAGATTTTTTTCGTTACCAAGGAGAGACCGTCCGGATCAGACTGCGAATTCCTTGGCAGGGACAAAAGAATTTTGTAGGAAAATTACATGCAATGCAAGATGATATTGTGATACTTGAAACAGACGGCGGATTGTTGCGGATTCAGTTAAATAATGTGGATAAGGCGCGATTGGTACCGAAATTTGATGGATAGGGCGTCGTCCCTGAAAATTCAGAGCTCCAGGCACAAACAAAAAATGTCGGCACAGCATATAATTGATATGTAAATAGATATTTATTGTAAATAACCACGTATTGTAATGAAATATGGATTTTTAGAGTGCCCGTTTTGGATTTTGAAAAGTGCTTGGCAAAATGATCCAAGAGTATTTGTGAGTTAAAAATATAGCTGGAGGAATATGAGCCGCGAGATTTTGTTGTTGGTCGATGCGCTGGCACACGAAAAAAATGTCAGCAAGGCCATTGTTTTTGCCGCACTTGAAATGGCACTGGCCTCTGCTGCCAAGAAGCACTTCCAGGAAGATATCGATATTGTTATCAAGATTGACCAGGGCACGGGAAATTTCCAAAGTTTCCGCAGGTGGTTGGTTGTATCTGATGATGCGATCGAGGACACTGTGCGGCAAATTGCATTGAGCGAAGCGTTGGCACGTCAGGAAAACCTGGTGGAGGGCGATTATATTCAGGAACCTATGGAGTCCATCCCGTTTGACCGGGTTGGCGCTCAGGCAGCGAAGCAGGTCATTTTCCAAAAGATACGCGATGCGGAGCGCGAACAGAACCTGAACGATTTTCTTGAGCGTGGGGAACAGGTTATTTCTGGCGTAATCAAGCGTCTCGACCGGGGGAATGCGCTCATTGAATTTGGAAAAATCGAAGCCGTGTTGCCGCGCGATCAGATAATCCCGCATGAAAATTTGCGTATGGGAGACCGTGTGCGCGCTTATATCCTGAAAGTTGACAGATCGGTGCGCGGTCCACAACTGGTTCTGTCTCGCACTTCAACGCAGTTTCTGGTTAAACTGTTTGAACAGGAAGTGCCGGAAATAGAGGAGAGTGTGCTTGAGATCAAGGTGGCCGCAAGGGATCCGGGTTCCAGGGCAAAAATTGCGGTCAAGTCCAATGATCCGCGTGTTGACCCGATCGGGACTTGCATTGGTATCGTTGGCTCAAGGGTGAAAGCAGTGACCAATGAGCTTGCTGGCGAGCGCATCGATATTATTCAATGGTCTGACGATATTGCAACGTTTGTTGTCAATGCGCTGGCTCCGGCTGTAGTTAGTGGCATTACGCTGGACGAAGACAATCATAGTATGGATATCGCGGTAGACGAGGATAATCTGGCCCAGGCCATTGGCAGGGGAGGGCAGAATGTGCGCCTGGCATCAGAATTGACTGGCTGGCATCTTAATGTCATGACAGTAGAAGCATCCCGGGAGAAAAGTGAAGAGGAAGCCGCTACAAATTGCCAACTTTTCATGGAGAAGCTGGATGTTGATGAAGAGGTTGCGCGTATTCTGGTTGATGCGGGTTTCTCGGCCTTGGAAGAGGTGGCATATATTCCGCTCGAAGAAATGTTGGAAATTGAGGAGTTCGATCGGGAAACGGTCGAGGAGCTGCGTAATCGGGCACGTAATGTTTTGTTGACTGCTGCCATTGCTTCAGAAGAGAAAATTGAACATACCGCCGAAGATCTGCTCAGCCTCGACGGCGTCGATATTGAGCTTGCCCGGCAGTTAACGGCCAAAGGTATCAATTCTCGAGATGAGCTGGCTGACCTAGCGGCAGACGATCTGGTTGAATTGACAGGCATGGATTTTGAGCGGGCGAGCGCAATTATTATCAAAGCGCGGGAACACTGGTTTGTATGATGCCAGGCTTCGCTGGAGCAGGTAAATATTCATTGATGGCATTCCGGAAACAGGGTTTCCTGGTGATGCCTGATAAGTAAGCTTGAGGTAAATAAAAGGTTGCTGATGACTCAAATGACGGTAAAGCAGTTTGCGCATGACTTGGGGATTTTGCCGGAGTTGCTGCTTGAGCAGCTTCAGGCGGCAGGTGTGCACAAAAAACTGGCGACGGATGTGGTAACCGAGAAGGATAAAATGCAACTGCTCGAACATCTGCGTAAAGCGCATGGAACAGGTTCCCCAAAGGGGAAGATCACGCTGACCCGAAAACATACCGCAGAGATTAGACAATCTGACGGTGCGGGAAAAGCGCGGACGATTGAAGTCAAGGTACGTAAACGGCGGCTGCTGACTAAAAGCACTGAAATTTCCGAATCGCCGGAATCTGTGGCGACGGTGCATACTGCAGAAACCGATGCGGTGGATGACTCTTTGAAATCATCCACAATGAAACCGGTTATAGATGCAGCACAGCAGGCATTACGCGATGAAGAAGCCAGGAAGCAAGCGGAGTTGATTGCGCGTCAGGCCGCAGAGTTAAAAGAGAAGCAGGAAAAACTGGACAGAAAAAAACAACAAGTAGCCAGCAAAAGTGGCGATCAGCCTGCGGAACCCGTACAAACACCAACAACTACCACGCCTGAAGTTGCAACCTCAACCACGGTGACACCTGTTGCCGCACCAGTGTCGGTAGCCGCAGCACCTGAACGTACGATTCACAAACCAGCCGTCAAACCAGAGGAAAAAGCCGATAAAAAGAAAAAGCAGGCCAATCTGCAGAAGGAAGAGCCTGGCAGGCGTCGTGAAGCCAAGGTTCGCGGAGATGTGTCCGGCGGGCAGGGTTGGCGCGTTCGCAGAGACAGGCATGGTGGTGGTAAAAACAAATCGCATAATGCCCAGCAAACAGAGCATGCTTTTTCAGCACCGACAGAACGCGCCGTGTACGAGGTCATGGTTCCCGAAACCATATCGGTTGCTGCGCTTGCGCAGAAAATGTCAGTTAAAGCCGCTGAAGTGATCAAGGTGCTGATGAAAATGGGCACAATGGTCACGATCAATCAGATGCTTGACCAGGAAACCGCCATGATCGTGGTAGAAGAAATGGGGCATACCGCCAAAATTGCCGCGCCAGACAATCCTGAATCTTTTCTGGAAGAAGCAGTTACGTCAGATACGAAAGTCGATCCAGAGCCTCGTGCGCCAATTGTTACTGTCATGGGGCACGTCGATCACGGTAAAACGTCATTGCTTGATTATATTCGTATGACAAGAGTGGCTGGTGGGGAAGCAGGCGGCATTACACAACATATTGGCGCCTATCATGTCGAAACATCCCACGGAATGATCACTTTCCTCGACACGCCCGGGCATGAGGCGTTTACAGCCATGCGCGCACGCGGCGCGAAAGTAACCGATCTGGTGGTATTGGTGGTGGCGGCAGATGATGGTGTTATGCCCCAAACGATCGAGGCAATCCATCATGCCAAGGCTGCACAAACGCCCATTATCGTGGCGGTTAACAAAATGGATAAGCCAGAGGCGAATTTCGATCGCATCAAACAGGAACTTATCAACCATGGTGTCGTGCCGGAAGAATGGGGTGGAGATGCTATGTTTGTAGGCGTATCTGCCAAAACGGGGCAAGGCATTGATGACTTACTGGAAGCTATTTTATTGCAGGCCGAGCTGCTGGAACTGAAAGCTGTTAAAACCGGGTTGGCGAAAGGTATCGTGATTGAAGCGCGTCTGGATAAAGGCCGTGGTCCCGTTGCAACTGTACTGGTGCAGTCAGGCACATTGAAACTCGGCGATGTGGTATTGACCGGAGCAGTTTTTGGCAGGATCCGGGCAATGCAGGACGAACGGGGGAAACCGGCTAAGGAAGCGGGTACTTCCATTCCTGTTGAAATACAGGGACTATCCGAGGTTGCAACGGCGGGAGAAGTTTTCATTGTATTGGATGATGAGCGCAAAGCAAGGGAAATTGCGTTGTTCCGCCAGGGAAAATTCCGTGATGTCAGGCTGGATAAGCTACAGGTGGCCAAAATGGAGGATATATTCGGCCACAAAGAAGGTATGACAATCTTGAATTTGATTGTCAAATCGGATGTACAGGGTTCCAGCGAAGCACTGGAGTACGCTCTGAAAAAAATTGAAACGGATGAAGTGAAAATTAATATTGTACATAGTGGCGTTGGGGCAATTATCGAATCAGATATTAATCTGGCATTGGCTTCCAAAGCGATCGTCATTGGATTTAATTGTCGGGCCGATTTGGGTGCGCGCAAGCTGATCGAGTCAACTGGTGTCGATGTCCGTTATTACAATATTATTTACGAGGCTGTCGACGAGATCAAGAAAGCGCTTTCGGGCATGATGCTGCCCGAACGCAAGGAAAAAACCATCGGCATGGTTGAAATCCGTGAAATATACCGGATACCCAAGGTTGGTGTCGTCGCCGGCTGTTACGTCCTGGAAGGGTTGGTAAGGCGTGATGCGCTGGTGAGGGTATTGCGCGATGGGGTTGTCATCCAAACGGATAGCCTGGATTCCCTTAAACGTTTCAAGGAGGACGCCAAGGAGGTCAAAGTCGGATTTGAATGTGGTCTTTCCCTTAAAAAATACAGCGATATACACGTAGGGGATCAGATCGAAGTCTATGAAGTGACCGAAATCGATCGGGTGTTGTTATAAATATTTTAATGCCTGATTTGCTGGTGCGATTGTCTTGCGCGTTGTTCTTTCTGGTATTCAATTTTTTAGGTAGGCATGGTTAAAGACTTATCCCGCGTTTTGCGAGTCGCCGATCAAATTCAGCGAGAATTGGCGACGCTGATTCAAAGTGAAATGGCAGATCCACGCTTACGGCTGGTAACGTTAACCGGGGTTGAAGTAACTCGTGATTATTCACATGCCAAGGTTTTTTTCAGCGTATTGAACGAAAAGGAAAGCGCGCAGCTTGCCGGGGAGGGTTTGGAACATGCGAGTAGTTTTTTGCGCAGCCAGCTGGCGACAAGAATCAAGCTCCGAGTGGTCCCTCAGTTGCATTTTGTGTATGATGAATCCATTGAACGGGGCGTGCGTCTGTCGAAATTGATCGACGATGCTGTCGGTAAAATTTGATCGACCAGTCAGTCGTATTGCAAGCTTCTCGCCGTAAACGTCTTATGGACGTTTCTAAAAATTCATGGTTTTAAGCAAGACCAGGCAGGAACAAAAAATATTATGCCTCTATACTATTTTCAGTTTGATCTGAGTGTGCGTTAGGCAAGCAGTAAGAAGGCGTAGCGGCAACTCGGC
>JAVVEX010000069.1:0-10842 GCA_032251195.1 Nitrosomonas sp. | reverse complement strand
CACACCAACTTTCTGTTTTTTATCAGCTCTTGGGAAAACAAGGCAATTTCAACAATTAATTGTGACATAGCCTTTATCAAGGGTCGAGACAGGGTGCCATTGTTTGTCATGATGGTTGTATCGCAGGTAACGCAAAGTAAGCCGATTGCTGTCCGCAGTTTCTTTCCCACCGATTAACAGATGAGCCACGCCTGCCTGTTCGGTGATATCGAAAGTCGAGAGATCATACAAACCAAATGTCGACACGGTAGTTCCTTTTGTTTTCTCATTTGCCGTTATCGCAACCTTGTCTGGTGAGAATGCGCTGCTGTCTTGTGCGGAGGCTGTTGCAAACTCTATCATTCCGGCCAGCCATTGCAGCGTTATGAGTAGCACCAAGCCCATTTTACGGGCGATCAGCCCCAATCCAGGCAACTGGATTGGGAAGTAGGGCCGGGTGTGATTTTCTGACGACATTGGTTGTTTCGTAGGCACAATCGCGCCTTAATTCAGCAGCTCTCTGAAAACAGCTTCGTATTGTTCGCGCGTTAATCCCCCGCTAATCCCCGTGCGTTGGCGGGCTTGGTCAATAAAATAGGTACGTGGCAGTTCACCAAACCATTTCGGATCAATCTCGTAACGTAATTTTTGCGCATTACTGTCTGCGAAAATCCAGTTTTCGGCAGTATCAAGTTCATGTTGCGCAAGAATTTTTCCAATTAGATCGTGATCAATAATGTCGTCGGTGGAAAGCGTTATCACGTAAATATCCGGCCATTCTTTTTTCAATTCACTGAGTAGAGGCATTTTTTGTATGCAGGTCGTGCAGGTTTTTGACCAAATGGTTACCATCAGCGGTTTGTTGGGGTGACTGTCAATCATCTGTTGATAACTAGAGTCTGTTGACATTTCAGAAATAGATATTTAAAAACAATCGCTTACAATTGCGAGAATAAATCGTAACCCACTGATACCGCAAGTGTTTTTATCAAACGTCAACAGGCCCTAGTTGGAAGAAACTGCTTGAGTTCAGGCCGGTTAGTCGTTGTTGCCTGCGCTTGCTGCGCCGCTGTTATCAGCAAGCTGCCCAGCAAAATGGTATTGCCTATCATTTTTACCAACATGGGTTCACACACTCCCTTGGGTTGCGTAAATGACTGCCAACGCATCCAGTGCGTGGACGATGTCATGAGCAATAAATTTAATAATATGATGACGAATCTATTATCAACAATTTGAGGTGGCTTGGGAATGTGGCATATTGTCGCAGCACCAAAAACAGGAAGGGTCGGGGTGCAGTTTGTTAAAACTGCACCCCGACCCTTCCTGTTTTTGCCGAGACTGTAAAAACGCTATAAATCTGCGGTGATCACGTCTCGTATTTTAGCCATCGCCTTGCTTTCAAGCTGGCGTACGCGCTCAGCCGATACACCCAATTCATTCGCCAGTTCGTGTAATGTGGTAGCTTTCTCATCATCCTGTAGCCAGCGCGCTTCGATAATACGCCGACTGCGCGCGTCCAGATTTTCCAGGGATTCTTGCAGGCGTGTACCTGTCCGTTTTTCGAGTTCAGCATTTTCCAGGATTTGAGATGGGTCGGCGCCATCTGTCAGATAATGAATTGGGCTGGTGAAATTATCTTCCTCGTCTGATAATGGTTCCAGCGAAACATCGCGACCGCTGAACCGGGTTTCCATTTCGGTGACTTCCTTGGTATTGACGCCAAGCTCTGCCGCCATGCCAGCGACTTCCGCCTGGCTCATGGTGTCAAGTCCTTTCTTCATGCTGCGCAGGTTGAAAAAAAGCTTACGTTGATGTTTGGTTGTGGCAATTTTGACTAAACGCCAGTTACGTATAATGAATTCGTGTATTTCGGCCTTGATCCAGTGCATGGCAAATGTCATTAACCGTACGCCTCGCTCATGATCAAAACGCCGTACTGCTTTCATCAGGCCAATTGTGCCTTCCTGAATAAGATCGGCATGTGGCAACCCATAGCCGAGATAGCCACGCGCCACAGTGATTACCGAACGCAAATGCGATAACACCAATTGATGTGCAGCAGCCACATCGCCTTCATCGTGCAAGCGTTTTGCCAACTCGTATTCTGCTTCCCGCGATAAAATCGGGAAGCTGTTGGCGACCTGAATGTAATTCTCCAGACTAC
Organism: Nitrosomonas sp.; assembly: GCA_032251195.1. Classification (GTDB taxonomy): domain Bacteria; phylum Pseudomonadota; class Gammaproteobacteria; order Burkholderiales; family Nitrosomonadaceae; genus Nitrosomonas. Next base: position 8,696 of record JAVVEX010000069.1, on the reverse strand, counting down.
CGCCAATCGCTATTGGCATTGCATAAGTATCGCTCATTGCTCCTCTTTCTCCTCTCTGAGTTCAATTTACGGTATAAATTCTAGCACTCTTAAGACAGGAGTGCTAACGAACTGTTCCCGCTGTAAAAGGATCATTGTGCTGATACAGAGAAAGTCTCGGGAAAGGAAACTCGTTCTCCTACAATGAGAGTTCCACTGTGATCGGTGCATGGTCTGATGGCCTTTCCAGCTTTCTGGGTGCGACGTCTACCCAGCAGCGGGTGCAGGCAGCGGCCATTTCGGTGCTGATTAGAATGTGATCGATACGCAATCCGTGATTGCGACGAAACCCCATCATCCGGTAATCCCACCAGGTATAAATTTCTGGAGGTTGTGTGAATAGCCGGAAACTATCAACCAGCCCGGCTGCCAGTAAATGCTGGAAGGCTTCGCGCTCTGGCATGCTGCACAGCACTTTTTCTTCCCATGCTGGCGGATCGTAAACATCGCTGTCTGCCGGCGCGATATTGAAATCTCCCAGTAGCGCAATTTTAGAGTAACGTTTACGCTCTTCCTGCAAAAAACAGATTAGTGCTTTCAGCCATTCGAGTTTATAGGCGTATTTCTCTGAATCTACGCGCTCACCATTGGGTACGTAAATACATATGACGCGAACATTATCGTAAGTAGCCGCGATCAGGCGCTTTTGGGGATCATCCAGTCCTGGTAATGCTGTGCAGGGATCGGCGCCGACAGCCATCTTGCTTAGTAGCGCAACACCATTGTAGGTTTTTTGCCCACTGAAAATCGCGTGATACCCGGCTTGTTTGATTTCATCAACTGGAAACTGCGCATCTTGCAGCTTCGTTTCCTGCAGGCACAGCACATCTGGTTGATTCAGCCCGAGCCAATCAATTACTTGTGGCAGACGAACCTTGAGCGAATTAACATTCCATGAAGAAAGTTTCATTGTGCGTATCCAGTGCTTTTAGAATATCAAATTTGGCATGAGTGACTGGGCGGTATGTTGTTTCAGATACCTGTTTTGTCTGCCAGGCGCTTGGTCTTGCAGCAGACCATAAAAGCAATAGCAGGCGTTACCAGGTTTCTGATAAAATTAGCGGCTATTTTAGAAAAACGCCGGACGAGGGATATTATTATGACTTATGTGGTAACTGAAAGTTGTATCAAATGTAAATACACCGATTGTGTTGATGTCTGCCCTGTTGATTGCTTCCATGAAGGCCCCAATTTTCTGGCGATTGATCCTGATGAGTGCATCGATTGTACATTATGTGTTGCAGAATGCCCTGTCGAGGCGATTTATGCCGAAGATGACGTTCCAGATAACCAGCGGCGTTTCATCGCACTCAATGCGGAATTATCCAAAACCTGGAAAACGCTGACTGAAAAAATTGATGCTTTGCCAGATGCTGATGAATGGGCAAAAGTCACTGACAAGTTTGATGAGCTGGAACGTTAAATTTTGTTTGGCCTTAAGGGGTATTCTTAAGGGCATCTCTAAAAAATCATATTTTGTTACACAATACAATGCGTTGCTACCCACAAAAAATATTTTTTATATATCAATCACGTGCCTCGTTAATATTTTTTGTTCCTGCCTCGTCTTGTTCGAAACTCTGAATTTTTAGAGACGTCCTTAAGCTTCGATCTATGCGCAGAAATTCCTGAAAATTCTGCAGTGTACTCTTGGTATGAATGGATATCGGTTTCTTCGGCGTCATTCTTCCTGTCTTCAAGAACCAGTTTTTCTGATAGAAATCAGAAAATACTTATCTGATCCTCAGAAACCTGCTTTTCGGAACAGCGTATTTTCAACTGCCATCCCCGGCGGCGGAATAAACATTATTACCAGATGACATGAGTGTTCCCATGCGTGTTTTAATTATAGAAGATGACCCCATCATTGCCAACAATATCTATGATTACCTTGAGTCAAAAGGACATATTGTTGATGTCGCAATGGATGGTAAGAGCAGTTTGTATCTGGTTGCGACCGAATCTTTTGATGTGATTTTGCTGGACCTGGGTCTGCCAAACATGGATGGTTTGCTGCTATGCCGCAAACTACGGGATGAACTGCTGATTGACAAGCCAATACTGATGTTAACCGCGCGCGATACCCTGGCGGATAAATTGTCCGGGTTTGATAGCGGTGCAGATGACTATCTGGTCAAGCCTTTTGCGCTAAAAGAAGTTGAGGCGCGGCTGGAGGCCATGCATAAACGCTACAAAGGCAATGTGACCCACCGTGTAGTCGAGGCTGGATCGCTTTGCTTTAATCCCAGAACCATGACTGTTACCTTTGCAGGCAAACAAATTAAGCTGCCACCAAAATGTATACGGCTACTGGTAACGCTAATGAATGAACCGGGCCGCATCTACAGTCGTAAGGAGCTGGAACTGGAAGCGTGGGAGGAAGAGCAGATCACGAGCGATACCTTGCGCAGCCATATGTATATATTGCGACGAGCATTGGTTCAAGCCGGTGGATACGACCCAATTGAAACTGTACATGGTTTGGGATACTGCCTGACAGATCATGCCCAGAATTAAACGTAATTTCCGCTTACGTATTGCATTTACCATCACGGTGTTCAGCCTGATCATCGTTGGGTTGTTTGGCGTCAAACTGTATTTTTCGTCCTGGGAAATCGAAGAAGATCACATCAGGCAGGTGATGGCAATGGAGATGGATTACCTGACACATTATTATCAGGAACGCAAGGGATCCGCTCCTGGTATCAGTTCCAACTTGCAAAGTTATATCATTCGTGATCTTTCCGAGGAGCAAAATCTACCCGGATACCTGCGTGGCCTGAATGACCGTCATCATGTGGCATATCTTGGCAATGAAGAGCTTCGCGTATCGGTACGCTTTATCGATGGTGTTAAATTTCTGATTGCTTATAGCACCAGCCTGCATGAGGCACGTCAGCAGGAATTTATCATACAGATTGTTGTTTCTCTGGCTGCTATTCTGATACCTACCTTTCTATTTGGCTATTTATTATCAGGGATACTTACCAAACAAATGGCCGATTTGGTGGAACAAATAGAGAATCTTGCTACCAGTGACGGGCAGGAATTCATCAGAATCAAGCCGGAACATGGCGAAGAAGTTGTCAAGCTTGCGCGTGCGCTCAAGCATTACCAGAATCGGCTGACCCAAATGTTGCGGCGTGAGCAGGAATTCACCGGTAATATCAGTCACGAATTACGTACACCCATTACTGCTATTTTGACTGGTTGTGAATTGATTCTGACCGACCCAAATTTATCAGAGAAAACCACTACGCGCGTTAAACAGATTGAAACCGCTTCCAGGCGTATGAGTGAACAGATTCAGTCGCTTTTGTTTCTTGCGCGCGAACAGGCACTGGGAATCATGGAGCCTGTAGCTATCTCCGAATGTATCCATGATGCTGCAGAACTATTCATGCAGGATATAAAATACAAGAAAATATTTTTTGATGTGGACATTCCTTCCAATATGACGCTTGTGCTGAATCGTCAGGCTATCTATACCGTCCTGATCAATTTGCTGCGCAACGCGGTTCAATACACGGAAAAAGGGTTTATCCGTGTTACTTATGGAAAAAACGTTCTTTCGATTGGTGATTCAGGTATTGGCATTGAGCCGGAATTTTTACCACTTCTGTTTGAGCGTTTCTTCAGGGGATCTAAAACAGGAGAAGGTTTTGGGATTGGACTCGTTATAGTCAAGCGTATCTGTGATTACTATAACTGGAAGATCAAGGTTATTTCTGTGCCGGGTAATGGCACAACATTCCAAATTCTACTCAGACCTACTTTGCCAGATTAGAAAGCTCCCAATGGAGTATTCGGTTAAATCACGATGATGCCTTGCTTCTTATGTATAACGATGCTTTAGACATTCTTTCGCTTCCGGTTTGTGTCACCGTTCAAGCAACGCAAGTGCGGGAAGCAGAAATCTAAAGTGACGTCAATGCAACCAGTAACAATCAAATCAAGACATTGAGCGCAATAAAATTTATACTGTTTCAGGAAAGTGGGTGTTGTCAGTCAGTTGAATGAGCGCGGAGTATGGCCGATTCTGTTTTCAGGTCATTGGTCTGCCCTTTATTCGAAACGTCGGTTGATAACGGCATCATAAATAATGTGTTTTTGCCTGATTGGCATAATAGGTGGAATGATGGATCCAGCGATTCAGGTTTATTTTGACCATAACGCCACTACCGCTGTGGATGAAACGGTAATGGCCGCCATGTTGCCCTTTTTTCGGGAAAATTACGGTAATGCATCCAGTCGCCACGCTTATGGCCTGCGAGCTCGTCGTGCGATCGAGCATGCGCGTGAGCAGGTGGCGTTGGCTATAGGCGCCACGCCTTCACAAGTCATCTTTACCAGCGGGGGATCAGAAGCAAACAACCTGTTCATTCGCGGCGTGGCCGATAGTCTCAAATGCGCTACGTTGCTGGTCAGCGCCGTGGAGCATCCCTGTATTCGCCGCCCTGCACAGGTGTTGGCCTGGAGAAACAGCCAAAAGTGGCAACTGCATGAACTTGCTGTCAGTAAGACGGGTGAAGTGGATGCGGATGAGGCGATAGCTACGTTGTCAAAAATCAAGCCTGCAATGATGTCCATGATGCTGGCCAATAACGAGACCGGTGTGATTCAGCCGGTCGCGGCGGTTGCTGAAGCCGCCAGCGCGCTGGGTGCATGGGTGCATACCGATGCGGTACAGGCATTTGCTAAAATACCTGTGAACTTTGCAAAACTGGGCGTGCATGCCATGACTTTGTCGTCACACAAGATTTATGGGCCAAAAGGAGCGGCAGCGTTGATTATTGATCAACGGTTACCGATCAAACCGCTGATCTATGGTGGTGGCCATGAGAGCGGCCTGCGTTCTGGAACAGAAAATATACCGGCCATTGTTGGCTTTGGTGTTGCTTGTGAGCTGGCTGTATCCAGAATGTCGGAACTGGCAGCTCATACTCGCAGCTTGCGCGATCAGCTGGAAAGTGGGCTGGTGGCAATGGGCGCTACCATCTTCGGTGAGAAAGCGCAGCGTTTGTCCAATACATGTTACTTTGCGTTACCCGGTATCGAAGGCGATACTCTGGTTGTGCAACTGGACAAGGCAGGGTTTGCGGTTGCGAGCGGTGCAGCCTGCTCCAGCGCCACGCCGGGGAAAAGTCACGTACTGGAAGCGATGCAAATCGAACCAATGCTGGCGCGCTGTGCGGTACGGGCGAGCCTTGGAATTGCCAATACCAGCCAGCAGGTTACGGATTTCCTGGTGGCAACCCAACAAATTATCAATAAATTGAATCGCTTAAGCGTTATGCTTGACGTATGATGTTCGAGCATTACCGTCACGGGCACATGTTACCCAACAAACCAATAACCAGATAAACCATAAAATGTCTCATAAAGCCATTATTCTCGGTGCAGGGCAGGGAAGACGCCTGTTGCCGCTGACAGAAAACACTCCCAAATGCTTGCTGCCGGTATCGGAAAAACCGGTTGTCGCTTGGCAGATCGATACGCTGCTCGCGGCTGGAATTGATGAGATTGTGGTGGTTGGTGGCTTTCAGATTGAGCAGGTCGAGAAACACCTGCTCGAATATTATTGTGACCATCCCGGAGTGAAGACAATATTCAATCCTTTTTATGAAGTAGCGGACAATCTTGCCAGTTGCTGGATTGCTCGCGAGGAAATGAATACCGATTTTTTGTTGCTGAATGGGGATACACTGATCGATACTGCGTTGCTGGCCGGGGTATTGGATGACAGGGCATCGCCGATTACGCTCTGCGTTGACTTCAAGGATGAGTTTGATGAAGACGACATGAAGGTTCAGCTTGGTGCGGACGGTCTGGTCAGGCAGGTCAGCAAAAAACTGCCAGCAAATGAAACTGATGCGGAATCGATTGGCCTGATTAGTTTTTGCGGAGAAGGCGTTGGCCTTTTTCGCGAGGCCGTTGAGGCAGCATTGCGCGAACCGACCAATCTCGGATCGTGGTATCTGGCTATCATTGATCAGTTGGGCAAGGCGGGGATGGTCGGCAGCCATTCGGTGGCAGGTTGCCGCTGGTGCGAAATCGATTATCTGCATGATTTGCAGAAAGCGAGAGAATATTTTTTAACTGATGAATGCGATTTGCAAGGACGTGATATTTCGGGAACAGACGAGTATCACAAGACAGCGTAACCACAGGCTGGCTGAAAGATGAGCGTAAAAATTTTCAGTGCCACCATGCAAAAATTTGGTGCGCCAGGCAGTATTATTCAGCAGTCCACGCACTGGAGTGTCTTGCTGCGGCCAGCGCAACCAACACTGGGTGCGCTGGTGCTGATTGCGCACGAGCCTGTCCAGGCTTTCTCTGCGCTGAGTACCGCGAGTTTTGCGGAATTACAAATCGTGACAGGGCAAATCGAATCAACCTTGAAAAAGGCGTTCCAATACGACAAGATTAACTACCTGATGCTGATGATGGTCGATCCAGAGGTTCATTTTCACGTCATTCCGCGTTATGCGCAAGACCGGCAATTTAATGGATTGACGTTTGCGGATGCTGGCTGGCCGGGTCAGCCAGCACTCGACAGAATCAATCCGACCGATGATGCCATCAATGAGTTGCTTAAGAAAAAACTCATATCCTGTTGGGAATAACTGACTATCCATGACCGATAATACCGCACAGACCGATTTCCCCATGTATGAAGCACGTGCACTGGTGCGCGATCTGATGAAACCCGATCCCTTTATCTACTGGTCGGATTTTCTGTTTCATAACATGACAGGCTGGGTAGCGTTATTATTGGCATTGTGGGCGCCTTCGTGGTCGATTTGGCAGGTCGGAGCCTATTTTATCGCGGTATTCGCGTTTTATCGCGCGGCTATTTTTGTGCACGAACTTGCCCATCTTGAACGCGGCACTTTCAGGCTGTTCCGGCTGGTGTGGAATATCACCTGCGGCATTCCCTTCATGATCCCATCTTTTACCTACGATGGCGTGCACTATGAACATCACAAGCCAGGGATCTACGGCACCAGCAAGGATGGTGAGTATTTGCCCTTTGCCACGCAACGCCCTGTGATGATGGTTGGTTACGTGCTGCTTTCCTTGCTGCTGCCGTTGTTGCTGGTGATGCGCTTTTTATTGCTGACACCATTATCGTATTTTAGCCCTGCAATCCGTAAAATTGTCTGGGAACGTGCTTCTTCATTGACGATCAATCCTGCTTATCTGCGTGCGCGGGATACGGTTCGCAATGATCAACATTGGCGCCTGCAGGAGTTCGCAACCTTCTTGTTTGCTTTTATCATCATCGCCTGCGTATTTCTGGGCTTCCTGCCATATCAATTGCTGGTGCTCTGGTATGCAATCGCAGTCATGATTTTTATTTTCAACTCATTGCGCACACTCGCCGCGCATGCTTATCGTCATAGTGATGATCATCCACTGACGCTGGTTGAGCAATACCTTGACTCTATCAACGTGCCTGGCAACTGGTTGACCGCATTGTGGGCGCCAGTCGGATTGCGTTATCACGCGACTCATCATCTTTTCATGAGCATGCCTTACCATAACCTGGGCAAGGCGCAAAGGCGTCTGTCACAGGCATTTCAGGATAATTCGTTGATTAAACAAACCAGTCGTGATGGTTTGTGGAGTGCGCTCAGCTGCATTTGGCAGGAAGCTGCGTGCTCATCGTCCGACAAGAAGACTGGCAGGCAGGAATAAACGCTGTATGTCTCTGGATCAGGCTTCGATACGCCTGGTGTTGCTGCGCCATGGGCAGAGCGTTTGGAATCATGAGGGGCGCTTCACCGGCTGGAGTGATGTTGCGCTTAGCGCACGCGGTGAGGCTGAAGCTAGACGGGCAGGCGTCATTCTCAAGCAATGTGGTTTCACATTTGATGCCTGCTTTACGTCGGAACTCAAACGTGCACAAAACACACTGGCACGAATTCAATCTGTCATGCGATCCGGTCATCTCCCAGTCTACCGGGACTGGCGTCTGAATGAGCGTCACTATGGTGCGCTGGAAGGTTTGCGGCGTTTCGATGCCGTTCGGCAATTCGGCATCAGGCCAGTTCTGGACTGCCAACTACGTTTTGATTCCGTGCCGCCTTTACTGGCAATAGAAGACCCACGTGCGCCAGCCAACCAGCCATGCTATGCATCCATAGACCGCACGTGTTTACCATTGGCCGAAAGCCTGCACCAGACCTTATACAGAGTGCTGCCTCTGTGGCAGGGCGCCATACTTCCTGAAATACAGAAAGGGAGACAATTGCTGATTGTTTCTCACAAGAATCTGCTGAAAACGCTGATGATGCAGCTGGAGGGACTGACACACTGGCAGGCGATGCGGTTACCAATTACTACCGGAAAACCGCTGTGCTACGAACTTGACGCCCAGCTAAAACCCGTCAGACGTTATTATCTGGTTGCGTCTGACAGACACTTGCTTTAGGAGTCGGGAAACAATAACCTGAAATTCTGGTTGTACTGGCGGGCGCACTGCGGCGTTGCTGGTCGTTTGCGGGGAATGGCCATGCGGCGCGCGGGCACCTTGCATCGCATCCCACCAGCGCCCTCATATTTGTCTGTCTTATTATTGGCTATGTCGCAATTAATTGTTGAATTGAGCGTCCAATGTGTATCGGTATGTAAAAAGAGGGGCGCACCATGAA